>CAJTQP010000009.1 GCA_910578575.1 uncultured Oscillospiraceae bacterium | reverse complement strand
CCAAACCCGCCAGGGACGCTGTCCCTGGACCCTGCCAGGGGGGCCAGCCCCCCTGGACTCCCTGCCACCTTTTGAAAAAGGTGGACGAAAACTTTAATCTTTTGCAGCGCAGAGGGTAATCATACCATTCTCATCTGTACGATATGTCTCAGCGCCAATGGCGTTTAAGCGATCCAACACTTCCTGGGTAGGATGCCCGAAAGAATTGCGTCCCACGGAGATCACGGCGATTTCCGGCCGGGTCTGCGTTAGGAGGGCCTCTCCGGTGGAATATTTGGAGCCGTGGTGCCCAGCGATGAGGACCTCGATATCCGGCAAGTCCTCCCGCGCCAACAGGCCCTCCTCCGCCTCTATGGGCATATCCCCGGTGATGAGGGCCTCCCATTCCCCGCTGCGGGCCAGGACGGCGAGACAGTTTTCATTGCTCTCCTTGCCGTCCCCCGCCGGGGCATAGAGGAACAGCTCCCCTTTGCCGAAGTCCGCATAGGAGGTGGCGGTGATGTAGTGGATGGGGGTTCCCGCTTCTGCCGCCAAGGTCTCGATCTCCTGCCGCAGGTCGTTGTCCCGGTCGAAATCCGGCATGGCGATGGCGTTCACCCTTATGCGGCCCATGAGCTCCGGCACACCCCCGGCGTGGTCATCGTCGTAGTGGGTGAGCACCAGTAGGTCAATGCTGCTGCGGCCCAGGGTCTGCAAGTACCCCGCTGCCGTGTCCCCTGGGTTATAGCTGCCGCCGCAGTCCACCAGGGCACAGGCGCGACCGGCGTTGAGGGCGATGCTCTGCCCCTGACCCACGTCCAGTACCGTCATGGTCATATCCCAACGCCGGACCTCCCCTGCCGTCAGCAGGGCGGAGAGACACAGGGCCGCCACGCAGGCGCACAGGGGGAGGATGGGCCGCTTCCCCCGTAAGGGGGCGAAGAGGTACAGCAGTACGATCCCATACACAAACAGCACCCACAGGGCGTAGTAAATCGAATGTGTCCCCACGGCTGCCAGGGGTAGACGGCTGGCCTGGGCACTGTACCAGAAGAAAAAATCCACCGGCAGGCACACCACCGCCGCCAGGAGATGTCCCAAGGGCAGGAGCACAAAGCCCAGCCCCACCGAGAGGAGACCGCCCAGAAAAGCCAGGGACACTGCCCAGGCAGTGAGCAGGTTGGATAGGGGGGCGATCAGGGAAAACTGGCCGAAGTACAGGGCGGAGAGGGGGACGGTAAACAGCATGGTCCCCAGACTCACCGCCACTGTCCCCACTAAGGGCCTCACCCAACGCCGCCAGCGCCTGGGGAATGTTTGCAGCCAGGCCCTGCTCCAGGGCTGGCCAAAGACAAAGATTCCCATGGTAGACAGAAAGGAAAACTGCAAGCCAGGGTTGGCGATGGCGTAGGGGTTCCCGGCCAGCAAAAGCAGCAGCCCGGCACTGAGGCTCACCATGGGGTGGGTCTCCCGGCGGATGTGGGCCCCGATCAGGGTCAGGCCGGTGAGGATGGCCGCCCGCACCGTCCCCGGTGCGCTGCCAGTCATCAGGGTAAAGGCAAGGATCCCCAACAGCAGCACCGCCAGAGCGCCCCGCTTCTCCGGCTTCAAAAACAGGGTCAGGAAGCCCACCAGAAAGGAGACGTGCAGGCCGGAGATCACTACCACGTGGCTCAGCCCCACCCGTTTGAAGTTGTTCTGGTCCACCTGGTCCAGCCCCGACTTGTCCCCGGTGAGCAGGGCCCGGAGGAACCCCGCCTGCTTTTCGGGATAGAGTTGGTCGATCCGCTCCCGCACCGTCCCGGCCAGGATGGTCAGGGCGTAGCGGGGTGGGATGCCCTGGGCTTTGGTCACCTCTATCGGACCGTAACCCTTGAGCTTGAGCAGGATACCCTTGGAGGTGTAGTATAAACTCTCCTCTCCCCCCATCCGGTCGGCAGGCGTGCAGCGGGCCACACAGGACAGGCGGTCTCCCGGACGTAGGGACAGAAGATCACTGTCGCCGTAGAAGATGGCCTTCACCTTCCGCCCGTCCTCCTCCCCGGCCCGGACGATGACCCGGCAGCCGTAGCCGGTCTCCTCCGGCCACTCCGCCACCACCGCCTCCAGGCGGACAGTCCGGTGCTCCATGGCCTGGGCGGGGGCATGGAAGAGGGCGCCGTAGGCCGTCAGCCACAGCAGGGCCAGGGCAGCCCCCAGCACCGCCGGACGAAAACGCCAGCTACGCTTCCCGAACAGCAGTCCCAGCCAGAGGACCAGGCACCCCACCCCCACCGGGAGGGGCCATCCCGCCCCCGGCAGGTAGACCCCCGGCAGCGCCGCCAGGACGACCCCCACCGCCACATATAGCAGCGTCATGGCTGGTCTGTCCGGCCCAGGATGTAGTCCGTGGACGTATGGTATAGCTCCGCCAGCTTGAGTACCGCCCAGGTGGGGATCTCCCGCTCTCCGGATTCGTAGCGGCAATACACACTGCGGTGCATGTTCAGATACTTGGCAACTTCTTTTTGTGTTTTATCGTTATCTTCTCGTAAATCTTTTATCCTGCGAAAGTGCATGAAAATCACCTACAGAAATGTTACCAATCGGAGACATCCCTATAAGTTTTTGCCGCCGTTTGGCGGCTCTTTCACAGAAAAGGAGAGCGGCCCGCAGGCCGCACCCCTCAAAAAATACCCTTTTCTGTGTACCTCATCCCGGAGGCCAGGTCATATCCCGTCCGCCCAAAACGTGGAAGTGGAGGTGGAACACACTCTGCCCCGCGCTCTCGCCGCAGTTGGACACCACCCGGAAATCCTGGAGCCCCAGCTCCTTGGTGACCTTAGAGATCACCTGGAAGCAGTGGCCCACCACCGCGGCATTCTCCGCCGTGACCTCCCCGCAGGAGACGATGTGCTCCTTGGGGATCACCAGGAAGTGGGTGGGCGCCTGGGGGTCGATGTCGTAAAAGGCATAGCACAGCTCGTCCTCATAGACCTTCTTGGAGGGGATCTCGCCGGCTATGATCTTGCAAAACAAACAGTCGTTCATTGGGGATCGCTCCTTTCTCTCCCTATTTTATAACGGGAGCGGGAAGAATACAAGCCCTGAAACGTACCTCGTATGCCCCTTCGCATTCTGTCTTGTGTATTTTGTCAGATTCTGTTATACTGACAGTGCCGTCCGTTCTCCGACCTGTAATGGGGAAGGAGGTGATTCCCATGTTGGCCGTTATCAACTTCGTGCTGGCCGTCGCCGCAAGTATCCTCGCATATTACATCTGCAAATGGCTTGACGACCAGAACCGCAACGGACGGTAAGCGAATGGACCCCCTGGAAAGATACCGCTTTCCAGGGGGGCCGCTTCCCATGTTGGCCGTTTAATTCAGGGATGCTAATATTGTAGCACAGCCCTCTAAAATTTGCAAGCACTTTTCTCTCTTGAAATCCTCATCCTGCGCAAAGGAGACCACTATGAAGCTCATCCATCTCTCCGACCTGCACCTGGGCAAGCGGGTCAACGAGTTTTCCATGCTGGAAGACCAGCGCCATATTTTGTCCCAAATCACCGCCCTTGTGGCAGCGGAGCAGCCCGACGGCGTGCTCATCGCCGGGGACGTGTTCGACAAGCCCACCCCCTCCACTGAGGCGGTCACCCTGCTGGACGACTTTCTGGTCAGTCTGTCCCGGCTGGACTGTCCGGTGTTCCTCATCAGCGGGAACCACGACGCCCCGGAACGCCTGGCCTTTGGTGGACGGCTCATGGAGGGCAGCGGCATCCATCTGGCGCCGGTGTACGACGGCCAGGTGCGCCCGTTCCTGCTCCAGGACGACTATGGCCCCCTGGCGTTGTACCTTCTCCCCTTCTTGAAGCCCGCCCACGTCCGGCGCTTTTTCCCTGACGTGGAGATCAATTCCTATACCGACGCCCTAGGCACCGCCATCGGGGCCATGGACCTGGACCCCCAGGTCCGCAACGTGCTGGTCACCCACCAATTCGTCACCGGGGCCGCCCGCTCGGAATCCGAGGAGGTTTCCGTCGGCGGGACGGACAACGTAGACGCCAGCGTGTTCGCCCCCTTTGACTATGTGGCCCTGGGCCATCTTCACAGTCCCCAGAACGTGGGACGGGAGACCCTGCGTTACTGCGGTACCCCCCTGAAATACGCCTTTTCCGAACGGCAGGAGAAGTCCGTTACCCTGGTGGAGTTGGGGGAAAAGGGGTACACCACAGTATACACCCGCCCCCTCACACCTCTGCGGGAGATGGTGGCGCTTCGCGGGTCCTATGAGGAGCTGACCCGCCGGAGCTTTTATGAACATACCAGCTACCAGGAGGATTATGTCCACATCACCCTCACCGACGAGATGGACATTCCCGAAGCCATGGGAAAGCTGCGGACCATCTACCATAAGCTCATGAAGCTCAGCTACGACAACCGCCGCACCCGCACCGCTGTCAGTCCCCAGGCCGGGGAAGCGGAGCCCCCCGCCTCCCCCCTGGCGCTGTTGGCGGAATTTTACCAGAGCCAGAACGGCGCACCCCTGACCCCCGAACAGCAGCAGTTCGCCCAAACCCTACTGGAAGAGATATGGGAGGAACAGCCATGAGACCACTGCACTTGACCCTCTCCGCCTTTGGCCCCTACGCCGGCCAGGTAGAGCTCCCCCTGGAAAAACTGGGGCAACAGGGCCTTTACCTCATCACCGGGGACACCGGCGCGGGAAAGACCACCCTTTTCGACGCCATCACCTTTGCCCTCTACGGGGAGGCCAGCGGGGCAAACCGCAGCCCCGCCATGTTCCGCTCCAAGTACGCCGCCCCGGACACCCCCACCTTTGTGGAGCTATGCTTCTCCTACCATGGAGAACGCTACACCATCCGCCGGAACCCGGAATATCTGCGCCCGGCCAAGCGCGGGGGTGGTCTGACGAAACAGCGGGCAGAGGCAGAACTGACCCTCCCCGACGGGAAGGTGATCGCCAAGCTCCAGGAGGTCAACGCCGCCATCACGCAACTGCTTGGCCTGGACCGGACCCAATTCTCCCAAGTGGCCATGCTGGCCCAGGGGGATTTCCTCAAGCTGCTGCTGGCGGACACCAACCAGCGGCAAAAGATTTTCCGGGAGCTGTTCCATACCAGTGGCTACCAGAGCTTCCAGGAGCGCCTCAAGGCGGAGAGCAGCCAACTCCACAGCCAGTGCGACGCCGCCCGCGCCAGCGTCCAGCAGGATATCAGCAGCGTGGTCTGTCCTGACGAGGACCCCCTGGCCCCCAGCCTGCGGGAAGCCCAGGCAGGGGCCCTGCCCATCCAGGAGACTGTGCCCCTCATTGAAACCCTGATCCGGCAGGACCAACAGGGGGAGGAGACCTGTCAGGCCGCCCTCACCACCCTGGACCAGGAGCTGGCGGAGGTGAACACCCGTCTGGGTAAGGCCGAGACGGCAGAGCAGACCCGCGCCAGCTTGGCCCAGGCCAAAGCACGGCAAGCTGACCTGCAACCCCAGGCGGAAGGGTACAAAAAAACGTTAGAGGGAGCCCAGGCCCAGCAGCCCCGGATCGAGGCCCTAGGGCGGGAGATCGCCGCCCTGGAAGCCCTGCTCCCCCACTACCGGGAAGCGGCCCAGCAGGCCAAGGCCCTCTCCACCCTGGATGCACAACTGGACACCCAGCGGCGCAGGCAAGAGGCTCTGGAGAAGGACCGGCAGGACCTGGAAGCCCAAGCCGTCGCCCTCCAAGAAGAGGCGGCGGCCCTCTCCTCCCTCCAAGCCCTGGCGGCGGAGCAGGAGGCCCTAGGCCTCCGCCAGGCCCAGGCCAGGGACCGGCAGGACGGTTTGAACGCCCTGCTGCGCCTGCGCTCCGGCTACGACCAGGTCAAAGAACAACTAGAGAATGCACAGCGGGCCTACCAGCAAGCCGCCCAAACAGCAGAGCTGGCGGAGCAGGCCCACCAACGCCAGACCCGCGCCTTCCTGGACGCCCAGGCAGGCCTTTTGGCCCAGGGCCTTCGACCCGGCCTCCCCTGCCCGGTGTGCGGCTCCCCCCACCACCCCGCACCGGCCCTGCCTCCTCAGGAGGCCCCCACCGAAGCAGAGCTGGACCAACTCCGGGCGGCAGCGGAGGCCGCCGGCAAGGATGCCTTGGAAAAGAGCTTGGCCGCCGGGAAACTCCGGGCCACCGTGGAGGAGCGGGCGGCCCAGCTTCTCTCCCGGATGGCTGCGTATGTGGAGGCTCCCGAACTGGCAGAGGCGGGGGAACAGCTGGCCGCCTGTGGGGCAAGCTTCGCGGAAGAGGCCCAGGCCCTGGAGGCCGCAGCCCAAACCCTGCAAGCCCGCCTCACCCGGCGGCAGTCCCTGGAGGAATTGCTGCCAAACCAGGAGGCAAAGCTGCAAACAGCCATCCAAGCCATCGCCCAGAGCCGGGAGGCGCTGGCCGGGGCGGAGAGCCGCCGGGAAGAATTGGTCAAACAGATGGAGGCCCTTCGTGCCCGTCTCCCCTACCCGGACGACAAAACGGCCCAGGCCCAGCGGGATGCCTTGGTGGCAGAAAAAGCAGAACTCACCGCGTCCCTGGCCCAAGCCCTCCAGGCCCACAGCGATTGCCAGCAAGCCCTCTCCAGCACCGCCGCCACCATCCAACAGTTGGAGGCGCTGCTGGCCCAGGCGGAGCCTGTGGATATCCCCGCCCAGCGGGCCCGGCGGGCGGAGCTGCAAGCCCAGCGGCAGCAGTGGGCGGCCCAGCAGCAGGCCTTTCACGCCCGCCGCAGCGGCAACGCCGCCGCCCTAGCCCGTCTGAAAAAGCAGGCGGGCCATCTGGCCCAGCTGGAGGGCCGTTACACCTGGGTGCGGGATCTGTCCAACACCGTCAACGGCAACCTCCCCGGCAAGGAAAAGCTGGCCCTGGAAACCTACGTCCAGCTGCGCTTCTTCCAAAGCGTCATCCAAAAGGCCAACCTCCGCTTCATGGTGATGTCCGGGGGACAATATGAACTCCGCCGCCAGACGGAGGCGGAAACCCGGCAGAAGCAAAGTGGCCTGGAGCTGGAAGTGATCGACCACTATAACGGCAGCAGCCGCAGTGTCCGCTCCCTCTCCGGAGGAGAATCCTTCCTGGCCTCCCTGGCCCTGGCCTTGGGGCTGGCGGACGAGATCCAGGCCAGCGCCGGGGGCATTCAGCTGGACACCCTGTTCGTAGATGAGGGTTTTGGCAGCCTGGATGAGGAGACGTTACAGCAGGCCATCCGCGCCCTCTCCAGTCTTTCCCAGGGAAACCGCCTGGTGGGGATCATTTCCCACGTGGGGGAGTTGAAAGAGCGCATCGACAAGCAAATTGTGGTGAAAAAGTCCATATCCGGTGGAAGTTGCGCAGATATTGTGGTGTGAAGGAAAAATCCTTCACAGAAAAATCGACCATTTTTCTTGTCATGGACGAGGGCGGGAACCTGTGGGCCGCCGAGGGCGGCGGCCCCTACATCCAACGTGAGATGCCCCCACGCCAGGTGGGGTTCATACGGAAACGTCCAGCCACGTCCATTGGGAACCTACGTGTGGTGAGGACACCGGCATGTCTTTGTAGGGGACGCCGCCCTCGGCGTCCCGCACTCTTTCGTATTTCCCGCCATCCTTTTTCAAATGCTGTTGCCCTGCTTATCCTGGCTTCCCCTTGCATCCCCTGAAAAATATGGTATACTATCAGCGAGTAATTTTCATTCAGAAAGGACAAACCCTATGAAACAACGCATCCTCTTCCCCCTGCTCCTGTCCCTGCTCCTCCTCTCCGCCTGCGGCAGTGCGCCCGCGGCAGCGGAGTACAGCCCAGAGGACCTGTCCGCCGCCATCGAAGCCGCGCGGGATGCAGAGGAGAACCAGGCCATTCCCGTCCTCACCAGCTTTGAGGACGACTATATCTTCTCCCTCCTGGGCCTGACGGAGGCAGACGTATCGGTCTGCGCCGTGGCTGTCTCCCCCATGAACGTCCGCGCCTACGGTATCGCCCTGGTGGTCCCGGCGGACGGGAAGGCAGAGGCTGTCCAGGCGGGTTTGCAGGGCTTCATCGACCTGCAACAGCAGAACTTTGAACACTACCTGCCAGACCAATACGACATCGCCAAACGTGCCGTGTTGGAGACCCTGCCTGGCGGCGCGGTCCTCCTGGTGATGTGTGAGGACAGCGACGGCGTGGCGGAGCGCATCCGCACTGCGTTGCAGTAAGGCCAAACGACCCCAAAGGAGCCGAGGACTTGTGTTCTCGGCTCTTTTTGTGGAAACTTCATGAAATCTTAAAGAGAATCCCTGTTTTATCTTAAAGAGCGTCTATGCTATGATACAACCCAAGGAGGGGGAAACGAGATGTACAACATTCTGATCTGCGACGACGACAGAGACATCGTCAACGCCTTAAAGCTCTACCTGGCCGACCCGAACTATCAGATGTTTGAGGCCTTCACCGGCCAGGAGGCTCTGGACATCATGGAGGACCAGGACATCCACCTGATCCTCATGGACATCATGATGCCGGAGATGGACGGCATCTCCGCCATGACGAAGATCCGGGTCCACAGCAACGTCCCCGTGATCCTGCTCACCGCCAAGAGTGAGGACACGGACAAAATCCTTGGGCTGAACGTGGGGGCCGATGACTACATTACAAAACCCTTCAACCCTGTGGAGGTGGCGGCGCGGGTACGCTCCCAGCTCCGGCGGTATTTCCAACTGGGAGGCGGTGCGGTGAAAAACGACAGCTACCAGGTGGGGGGCATCCAGATGGACGACAAGAGCAAGGCCGTCACCCTGGACGGGGAACCGGTGTCCCTGACCCCCAAAGAGTATGAGATCTTGAAGCTGCTCATGTCCAACCCCGGCAAGGTCTACTCCCCCAAGGAGATCTACCGGGTGGTCTGGAAGGAAAAGCCCTACGGCAGCGACAACACCGTGGCGGTCCACATCCGCCACCTCAGGGAAAAACTAGAGATCAACCCGGCGGAGCCCCGGTACCTGAAGGTCGTCTTTGGGCAGGGGTACAAGCTGGAGAAAGGACGGTAAGCCATGAAACGATGGATACGTACTATACCGGGAAAAGTCACCCTCTTTCTCGTGACCCTGCTCTCCCTGGCCCTCTTGGCGGGCTGTGTTGCCGGGGCGCTGGTTATGGTGGACAGTGACTTCTATACTACGCCCAAGGAAGAGTATCTGAAAAATGTCCTATATAGTAAGGTGGAGGAGCGCGCCCGTACTCTGACTGGCATGGCAGCTTTTTACCACGAAAAGCTGAACGAGCTGCGGGAAACGCCCTCCGATGAGACCTGCCTGCGCTATGGCGTCTACACGCAGTCAGGAGAGCTGGTGGCCCAAACACTGGGGATGGACTTTCGCAAAGGCGTACCCGACGCGGACTATGTGTTCCATTTCCAGGTCGACGCCGATCGTCCCTCATTTTTCGACGGGGATGGGGTAGCAGACGCCGTCACCAATGATGACCTTGGGACGTATACCGTATCCGAAGAGGAAGCGGAGGCAAGCCAAAGGGAAGAAACGCAGCTGAATACGTATACCTTCTATGGCTACGTAGAAAAGGGCGCGGCCCAGGATGATTTGGACCTTATCAGCCATTTGATGTCGCTGCTCTACGCCCTGCGCTATGGGATATTTGTTATCGGCGCCGTGTCGGCGCTCTTGGCCCTGGTCTGCTTCATCACCCTGCTGTGCGTCTCCGGCCGGCGGCCAGATACGGAGGAACTGGTGCCGGGGCCGCTGCATCGGGTCCCCATCGACCTGATGCTGGCCTTTGGGCTGGGGGCTTGCCTCTGTTGCGCATACGTGACCCTGGACAGTCACCCCATGGATCCCCTGTTCCTGGTGATCCTGGTCACGGCGGAGCTGATCGCCGCTGCCGCCGTCTGCCTGGGGCTGTCCATGAGCGTGGCCTGCCGCATCAAGGACCGCAGCTTGTTGAAAAACACGGTGATCTGGCGGGCCTGTAAGCTGTGCTGGCGGCTGTGTAAGTGGTGTTGGCGCTGGTGCAAGCGCAGTTGGAAACGCTGCCTCCGGGCTGCCCGGAAGCTGCCCATGATCTGGCGGACCTGCCTCATCTTCGCGGCCATCTGCCTGGTGGAGTTGGTCGCCCTGGCGGGGAGCCTGTATGACACGGAATCTTATCTGATCTTCTGGACCCTGGAGCACTTGCTTCTGTGCCCTGTGATCCTCTTCGGTGCGCTGACCTTGCGGCGGCTCCAGGCAGGGGGCGAGGCCCTGGCAGCGGGGGACCTGAGTTACCAGGTGGACACCCGTCAGATGTACTGGGACTTCAAAAAGCACGGGGAAAACCTGAACAGCATTGCCGAGGGCATGACCCGCGCCGTGGAGCAGCGGCTGAAAAGTGAGCGGATGAAAACGGAGCTCATCACCAACGTCTCCCACGACATCAAGACCCCTCTGACCTCCATCATCAACTATGCCGACCTCATCGGCAAGGAGCCCTGCGACAACCCCAAGGTGGGGGAATATGCCGAAGTGCTGGGGCGGCAGTCCGACCGGCTCAAGCGGCTCATTGAGGACCTGGTGGAGGCCTCCAAGGCCTCCACAGGGAACCTGGAGGTGCTGCTGGCCCCCTGCGAGGCGGAGAACTTCCTGGTGCAGATCTCTGGGGAGTATGCCCAAAAGCTCTCCAACGCCGGGCTGGAGCTGGTGACCACCACCCCGGAACAGTCCCTGCGGGTGATGGCCGACGGGCGGCGGATGCTGCGGGTGTTCGACAACCTGATGAACAATATCTGCAAATACGCCCAGCGGGGCACCAGGGTCTACCTCACCCTGGAGGAAAAGGAGGGCCTGGCCCAGATCACCTTCCGCAACACCTCCAGCGCCCCCCTGAACCTGACGCCGGAGGAGCTGATGGAGCGCTTCGTCCGGGGGGACAGCTCCCGGAGCAGCGAGGGCAACGGCCTGGGGCTGTCCATTGCCCGGAGCCTCACGGAGCTGCAAAAGGGCAGCTTCCATTTGGATGTGGACGGGGATCTGTTCAAAGTGACCCTCCGCTTCCCCCTTCTCCCTGAGGGATAACGCAAACGCGCAGACCTTGGCAAGTGTCAAGGTCTGCGCGTTCTTCTGTGTAAACTTAAGCCTCCGGCGGGGTCTCCTGCCCCTCTGGAGCCTCAGCGGGCTGGGAGGCTTCCTCCTTCTCCTCCAACGGGTCGGTGACGTGGACGATAGGCTCCTCCAAATCCTCCAGCTCCACGGAGAAGAAGCCGTCCTCCTCCTGGCCCTCTAACTGGTCGGCAATGCTCTGGAGGGTCTCTTCGATCTCCTTCCGGTGGCGGTAAGCGGCGATGCCGCCCAGGGCGGCGGTGACGGCACCGAAGAAAAGCATCCCGCCCAGACCGTGTTTCTTTGCCATAGTGTTGTCCTCCTGACGATTGATGGGAGCGGGCACTGGGCCCACAAATCAAAAGGCTCCCAGAGTTTTTCATACTCTGAGAGCCCAATGGTCCGAGTGGCGGGATTTGAACCCACGGCCTCTTGGTCCCGAACCAAGCGCGCTACCAACTGCGCTACACCCGGATATCCCCAGAAAAGCAACGCTCCCCTAGCAGACCACCCTATTATACGTACTCCCCCGCCGAATGTCAAGCCATCCAGCGCATTTTTTATTCCTTATGGGGATACAACACCCGTTGGGCAAGGTGGGCAGACGGATGCTTACCAGGCGAGCAATCGCTTCCTTTTCGCCAGGAAGTACCCCACCCCCACAGCGTCTGCCAGGGCCCAGCCAATGGGGACGGCCCACCAGATCCCTGTCACCCCCACCACTGGGGCCAGGGCATAGGCCAGGGCCACACGGGTACCCAGGGAGAGGACGGTGAGTACCACGGACATCCCCGGCCGGCCTAGGGCCCGGTAGAGGCCGTAGAGGAGGAACAGGCAGCCGATGCCGGCGTAAAAGGCCCCCTCAATGCGCAGGTAACGGCCCCCTTCCTGGATGATCTCCGTCTCCTCCGGCGCAATAAATAGGCCCATGAGGGGGCGGGCAAAGAGGCATACCCCGGCGGAAATCACCAGGCAAAAACACAGCACGGTCCCCACCGCCCCCTTCCAGCCAGCGTTGATCCGGTCCTCCCGCTGGGCCCCATAGTTCTGGGCGATAAAGGTGGAGAAGGCATTGCCGAAATCCTGCACGGGCATGTAGGCAAAGGCGTCGATTTTCACCGCCGCGGCAAAGGCCGCCATCACCGTGGGCCCGAAGCTGTTCACCAGCCCCTGGACCAGCAGGATGCCGAAATTCATCACCGACTGCTGGACGCAGGTGAGGATGGAGAGGGCGGCCACGTCCCCCACCCGCCGCCACCGCAGGCGGAAGCGCCCCTTGGTGGGACGCAGTTGGGGATGCCGCAGGAGGGTATAGACCAGGATGCCCACGCCGGACACATACTGGGCAATCACCGTGGCCTCCGCCGCTCCAGCTACGCCCCGCGCCAGCCCCAGAACAAACCAGAGGTCCAGGGCGATGTTCAACAGGGCGGAAACCGCCAGGAACAGCAGGGGCACCAGGGAATTGCCCACCGAGCGCAGGTAGGAGGCAAAGAAGTTATAGAGGAAGGTGGCGGCGATGCCCCAGAAGATAATCTTCAAATAGTCCCGCATCAGCCCCCACACCTCCTTCGGCACATGGAGGAAGCCCTGGAGCAGGTCCAGGCAGGCGAAGGAGAGCAGGTTCAGCACCACCGTCAGGGCAGCAATGAGCACGAAGGCCGCGTATACCCCCTCCCGCAGGGCCACCTCATCCCGCTGGCCAAAGCGAATGGAGAACATGGCCCCGCTGCCCATACACAGCCCCAGGAGGATGGAGGTCAAAAAGGTCATGAGGGTGAAGGAGGAACCCACCGCAGCCAGGGCGTTTTTCCCCAGCAGTTGGCCCACGATGAGGGTATCCGCAATATTATAGCCCTGCTGGAGCAAGTCCCCCAGGATCATGGGGACGGCAAAGCCCAGCATGGCACGCATTACGGGGCCCTGGGTCAGGTCCCTGGTCCGGGCAGCCACGGCAAGCCCTCCTTTCCGTACAATTTATGTCCCCAACACCGCCCGGCACAGCCGTTCCACGGCCTCCGGGATACGCCCCTCCTCCAAGCCGGAATAATTCATCACCAACACATGGGAACGGCGGTTTTCCGGGGCAAAATAGTACTGGGAGATGAAGGACAGGCGCAGGTCCAGAGCTTGGGCCGACTGGAGGATCTCCTCGTCACTGCGCTGGGTGTCCACCTCCAGGAGGAAGTGGAGGCCGGCGTTCTCCTCGCTGATCTTCACCCGGTCCGCCAGAGCGCTTTTGCGGATCTCCCCTAAGAGCTTGTCCCGCAGGCCCCGGTAGTGGTTGCGCATCCGGTTGATGTGCTTTTCAAAATAGCCCTTGGAGAGGAAGCGGGCCAGGGTCATCTGCTCCAAGCAAGAGACAGTGCCGGAGTAAAAGCCCAAGGTCTCATAGAAGCGGGTGACCAGGTGCTTGGGCAGCACCAGGTAGCTGATGCGAAAGGCCGGGGCCAGGCTCTTGGAAAAGGTGTTGATATAGATGACCTTCTCCATCACGTCGATGCTCTGGAGTGTGGGGATGGGACGGCCGGAGAGGCGGAACTCACAGTCGTAATCGTCCTCGATGATGTAGCGGTTCTCCCCCTTGGAGGCCCAGCTCAAAAACTCATAGCGGCGGCTCACGGGCATGACGGTACCAGTGGGAAAGTGGTGGGAGGGGGTGATGTGCAAAATCTCCGCCCCGCTCTCCTCCAGCTTTTGGGGGATGATCCCGGAGGCGTCCATGGGGATGTGGAAGGTCTGCACGTCGTTCTTCTCATAGATCTTACTCAGGCGCAGGTAGCCGGGGTCCTCCACGGCATAGCCCCGGCTGCGGCCCAGGAGCTGGATGAGGACGCTATAAAGGTACTCCGTCCCCGCCCCCACCACGATCTGTTCCGGGTGGATGGACATGCCCCGGAACTGGTAGAGGTGCTCGGAGATGGCCTGACGCAGTTGCTGGATGCCTCCGGCGGAGGTGTCCGTGAGCAGGGCGGTCTCGTCCTCCCCTGCCGTCACGTCCCGCAGCAGCTTCACCCATATCGAAAAGGGGAACATATCCTTGGCCACAGAGCTGCCCACAAAGTCGGCAAAGTAGGTCCGCTGAGGGGGCTCCACCCGGACGGGCTCCTCCCGCCGGGGCTGGGGTGGGGGCGTCTCCCCCTTTTCCAGCTCGCACACATAGTACCCCCGCTTGGGTAGGGTGTAGAGATAGCCCTCCGCCACCAGCTGGGCATAGGCGCTCTCCACAGTGATGGTGCTCACCCCCAGGTTCTTGGCAAAGCTGCGCTTGGAGGGGAGCTTCTCCCCGGACTTCAGCTTCTTTTGCAGGATATCCTGCTTGATGCAGCGGTAGAGATGCTCATACATGCTCTCCGCGTCAATATTTTCAAAGGAATAGGTCAACAAAGCAGCGTCCCCCTTTCCTGACAGCGGCGGGGTGCCGCCGCCGGACTGGCCCTGTCGGTTTCGGGATTTTTTTGCGATTTGTCACGATCAGGCGCATTATATCCCTTTTCCTCCCGCTTGTAAAGATGAATTTTGTAATTTTCCCCCAAGGGCTGGCCCTTGCGGGGGTTTTGCCTTTCGTGTATAATAAAATAATCATAAAGTATGGGTCTTCCCATGCAAACCCACACAAAGTAAGGAGTTTGTCTCTATGAGTGAAGTACGCATCAAGACCTTCAAGCGCGTGTTGGTCGCCAACCGGGGCGAAATTGCCATCCGCGTTTTCCGTGCCCTCAAGGAGCTGGGCATCACTTCGGTAGCTGTCTACTCCAAGGAGGACAAATACGCCATGTTCCGGACCATCGCCGATGAGTCCTACCCCCTGAATCCCGGCAAGGGGCCCATCGATGCGTATTTGGATATCGAAGGCATTCTGAAGATCGCCAAGGAGCACAACATCGACGCCATCCACCCTGGCTACGGCTTCCTGGCAGAAAACCCCAACCTGGTGGAGGAGTGTGAGCGCAACG
The DNA here is from genome assembly GCA_910578575.1 of uncultured Oscillospiraceae bacterium. Classification (GTDB taxonomy): domain Bacteria; phylum Bacillota; class Clostridia; order Oscillospirales; family Oscillospiraceae; genus Evtepia. The sequence goes on along the minus strand of CAJTQP010000009.1, from coordinate 35,137 downwards.
GCATCACCTTCATCGGTCCCACGGTGGAAAGCATGAACGCCATGGGCGACAAGATCTCCTCCAAGCAGATCGCCATCGCCTCCCAGGTGCCCATCATCCCCGGCGTGGACCACGCCATGAAGACCGTGGAGGAGGCCATCGAGGTGGCCAAGAAGGTGGGCTATCCCATCATGCTCAAGGCCTCCAACGGCGGCGGCGGCCGCGGTATGCGCATCGTCTATAAGGAAGCGGACATGGCCAAGGAGTTCAAGGAGGCCATCGACGAGTCCAAAAAGGCCTTCGGTGACGACCAGGTCTTTATCGAAAAGTATCTGCGCGGCCCCAAGCACGTGGAAGTCCAGGTCTTGGCAGACCACTACGGCAATGTGGTCCACCTCTACGACCGTGACTGCTCCGTCCAGCGCCGCCACCAGAAGGTGGTGGAATATGCCCCCGCCTTCTCTGTGCCGGAAAAGACCCGGCAGGAGATTTTTGAGAGTTCCCTGCGCCTGTGCAAGCAGGTGGGCTACCGCAACGCCGGCACCTGTGAGTTCCTGGTGGACCTGGAGGGCAACCCCTACTTCATCGAGATGAACCCCAGAATCCAGGTGGAGCACACCGTCACGGAGCTGGTCACCGACGTGGACATCGTCCGCTCCCAGATCCTCATTGCCGAAGGCTACCCCCTGAACTCCCCTGAAATCAACATCCCCTCCCAGGAGTCCATCCAGTGCCACGGCTACGCCATCCAAACCCGTGTCACCTCTGAGGACCCCTCCAACAACTTCCTCCCCGACACCGGCAAGGTCAGCGTCTACCACTCCGGCTCCGGCAACGGCATCCGCCTGGACGGCGGCAACATCTACACCGGCGCGGAGATCCTGCCCTATTATGACTCTCTGCTGGTGAAGATCTGCTCCTTCGACCGCACCTTTATGGGCGCTGTGGCCAAGTCCCGCCGGGCCCTGCGGGAGATCAAGATCCAGGGGATCAAGACCAACATCTCCTTCCTCATCAACGTTATCAACAACCCCACCTTCCAGGATGGGCGCTGCTACACCACCTTCATTGAGGAGACCCCGGAGCTCTTCACCCTCACCCACTCTCTGGACCGTGCCTCCAAGATCCTGGACTTCCTGGGGGACAAGATCGTCAACGTCTCCGCCGGCAACAAGCCCTACTTCGAGGACCGGGTACTGCCCAAGTTCAACGAGGAGGCCCCGGTGTATGGCGCCAAGGACGAGTTCAAGAAGCTAGGCGCCAAAGGCTTTACCCAGAAGATTTTGGGGGAAAAGCGCCTGTATGTCACCGACACCTCCATGCGTGACGCCCAGCAGTCCCTCATCGCCACCCGGATGCGTACCAAGGACATTGTGGGGGCTGCCCGTGCCTCCAACTATGTGTTCCAGAACGCCTTCTCTGTGGAAGCCTGGGGCGGGGCCACCTACGACACCGCCTACCGCTTCCTGAAGGAATCCCCCTGGAAGCGTCTGGAAATCCTCAGCGAGCGGATGCCCAACACCCTGATTCAGATGCTTCTGCGGGCCTCCAACGCTGTGGGCTATAGCAACTACCCCGACAACCTGGTGAAGGAGTTCATCCGCATCTCCGGCATCAATGGCATCGACGTCTTCCGTGTGTTCGACTCCCTGAACTGGATCGAGAACATGAAGATGCCCATTGAGGAGGCCCTGAAAACCGGCAAGATCGTAGAGGGCGCCCTATGCTACACCGGCGATATCCTGAACCCCAACGAGGTCAAGTATACCCTGGACTACTATGTCAAGAAGGCCCACGAGCTGGAGGACATGGGAGTCCACATCCTGGCCATCAAGGACATGGCCGGTCTGTTGAAGCCCTATGCCGCCCAGAAGCTGGTGGAGACCCTCAAGAGCGAGCTCCACATCCCCATCCACCTGCACACCCACGACACCACCGGTGCCGGCGTGGCCACCGTGTTGAAGGCCGCCGAGGCCGGGGTGGATATCGCGGACCTGGCCATCGAGTCCATGAGCTCCTGCACCAGCCAGCCCTCCCTGAACGCTGTGGTGGAGGCCCTCCGGGGCACCGAGCGGGACACCGGCCTGGACTTCGAGGGCTTGGATGAGCTGAGCCGCTACTATGAGCATGTCCGCAAGGTCTACAAGTCCAACGAGAGCGGCATGGTAGCTCCCAACGCCCAGATCTACAAGTATGAGATCCCCGGCGGCCAGTACTCCAACCTCCTGGCCCAGGTCACGGAGATGGGCTCCAAGGACGAGTTCGAGAAGATCAAAGAGCTCTACCGCCAGGCCAACATCCTCTTGGGCAACCTGATCAAGGTCACCCCCTCCTCCAAGGTGGTGGGCGACATGGCCATCTTCATGCTCAAGAACGACCTGACCATGGACAACATCCTCACCGACGGCGTGGGCCTGTCTTATCCCGACTCCGTGGTGGACTTCTTCAAGGGTATGATCGGCCAGCCCGACGGCGGCTTCCCCGCTGAGCTGCAAAAGATCGTGCTGAAGGACATCGAGCCCATCACCGTCCGTCCCGGCACCCTGCTGCCTGATGTGAACTTTGAGGAGATCATCGCCCACCTCAAAGAAAAGTTCGATATGTCCGGCTACAACGACTTTGAATTGGCTCAGAAGGCCGTCAGCTACGCCCTGTATCCCAAGGTCTACGAGGACTACTGCACCCACTTCGAGGCCTATAACGACGTCACCAACCTGGAGAGCCATGTATACTTCTATGGCCTGCGCCAGGGGGAGGAGACCGTGCTCAAGGCGGGCAACGGCCAGGATATCATCATCAAGTTCGACCACATGTCCGACCCGGACAAGGAGGGCTACCGTGTCCTGACCTTCGAGGTCAACGGTGTGCTCCGCGAGCTGAAGGTCCTGGATAAGACCCTGGAGGTCCTGGAGGACCGCAAGCTCAAGGCCGACAAGAACAACCCCTGCCACCTGGGCTCCACCATTCCCGGCACCGTGGAGACTGTCCTGGTGAAGGAGGGCGACGAAGTGAAGGTCAACCAGCCGCTGATGATTGTGGAAGCCATGAAGATGGAGACCACCTTCGTCTCTAAGGTCAACGGTAAAGTGGATAAACTCTACGTGGTTCCCGGCGACCGGGTGAACGCGGAGGATCTGCTGGTTTCCTTTATTTTGGAAGACGAGGAATAATCTATCCCTGCTTTTATCAAACTCAAAAAAGGAAGGACCTCTCTGGAGAGGTCCTTCCTTTTTGATTGGTGCTTTAGCTAAATAAACCCCCCGCTGGCCGAAGCCAGCGGGGGTTCCAATTCTGTTCAACTATGGTTGCAAAAATTACTTCGCAACAGCGTTGATAGCGGCAGTCAGTCTCTCGACAGCGATGTCGCAGTCAACAGCACGGATGATCAGAGGAGGCACCATACGGATGATGTTGGAGCCGATAGCGGTGACCAGCAGGTGGTTGTCGATGCAGTGATGCTTGACTTCCACGGAGTTGATGCCGTCTTCCAGCTCGACGCCGACGAACAGGCCGCGATGACGGACAGCCTTGACGTGAGGCATCTTAGCCAGCTTCTCAGCGAAGTAATCGCCAACGATCTGAGCGTTCTTGGGAGCGTCGATGCGCAGCATCTCACGCAGCTGAGCCAGGGAAGCAGCGCAAGCCACAGGATGGCCAGCGTAGGTGGAACCATGGGAGCCGGGGGTGAAAGCGGAAGCCAGCTCGTTGGTAGCGCAGACAGCAGCGATGGGCATGCCGCCGCCCATAGCCTTAGCCATGGACACGCCGTCGGGCTTCACGCCGTAGGTCTGATAGCACATGAAAGCGCCGCAACGGCCCCAACCAGCCTGGACTTCGTCCAGCAGGAACATGATGCCCTTCTCGTCGCAGAGCTTACGGATGCCTTCCATGAACTCCTGGGTTGCGGGGAACACGCCGCCCTCGCCCTGAACAGGCTCGAACATGATGGCGCAGGTGTTGGGAGTGATAGCGTCAGCAAAAGCCTGAACGTTGTTGTACTCGGCATACTTAAAGCCTACGGGCAGGGTACCGAAACCGACCTGGATGGCGGACTCAGGCTGACCAGTAGCGGTCATGGCGCCCAGGGTACGACCGTGGAAGGACTTCTTAGCGGTGATGATCTCGAAGTGATCGTTGCCATGATGGTCAACGCCGTACTTACGAGCCATCTTGATCATAGCCTCGTTGGCCTCAGAACCGGAGTTCTGATAGATGATCTTGTCCATGCCAGCGGCCTCGCAGATCTCCTTAGAGAGGATGGCCTGAGGAATGGTGTACGGATAGTTGAAGGTGTGCATGACGTCCTGAACCTGGTCGATGACAGCCTCAACAACCTTGGGGTTGCAGTTGCCCAGGGAGTTAACAGCGATACCTGCATAGAAGTCCAGGTAGGGCTCGTTGTTCTCGTCATACATATAGATGCCCTCTGCGTGGTCGCAGACGAAGTCCATACGCTCATAGGTCTCGATCATGTACTTTTTGACCTGGGCCTTCAGTTCAGCGGCGTTCATGCCAGTGTCTTTCAGTCTCATAATAGAATTCCTCCCATTCAAATATAAAAATAAGTTTAGGGATCCGCTGGCTTCGGCGTTCCGAAACCAGTATTCGCAACAGCAGTCCACTGGGTAGACAAGCTGTAGTGAATCCGATAAGAAAACAGGGCGTTACATTGTCTGTCCTGTAACTTGTGACCATAATAACACCATTTTCTCAAAAATGAAATACACCTTTTGCACAAATTATTCCAGCGTCTTTCCTGCAAAAACGCCCAGCTTTATGCAGGAAATCCTGCATTTTTTGTCGCAATTTCTCCTTTCGTTTTTGTTTTCCCGGAAAAAAACAGGTTTTAATTCTTAGAAAACCCTCTTTTGTTTGCTTTTTTTGTCTTAGTCCGGGAGTTTCTTGTCTCCATTTGTCATTTTGTTCTTCGGCATTTTGCACAAGTCCTCTTTTCACTCTTTTCTATTTCTCCCTCCCACCCCATTGCTGTCTTCTTCCGCATTGCTTTTCCCTGCGCTTCTTGTTACAATCGTATCATCAATATAGAAAAAGGATGTGACGTGCATTGGAACTGGAACAAGTCACCCATGTGGACAACGTTCGCCTCTCGGATGACGGGCGGGCTGTGCGAATCCTAGACCAGAGCCTGCTGCCCAACGAGACGGTCTACCTGGAGCTGTCCACCCCGGAGGCGCTCTATGAGGCCATCGCCTCCCTGCGGGTCCGGGGGGCCCCGGCCATTGGCATTTTTGCCGCCTACGCCCTGTATGTGCTGGCCCTGCAAAGTGAGGCCCCCCACTACGCCCCCTTCCTGGCGGAGTGCCAGCGCCACCGGGACTACCTAAACGCCTCCCGCCCCACGGCGGTGAACCTGCGCCATGCCCTGGACCGGATGGTGGCGGTGGCGGCCGCCATGCCCTGTATGGACGTACCCTCCATCCAGGCGGCCATGAAGGAGGCGGCTCTGGCCATCCATCGGGAGGACATCGCCATGTGCCGGGCCATCTCGGAATACGGCCTCTCCCTGGTAAAGGCCGGGGACGGCATCCTCACCCACTGCAACGCGGGGCCCCTGGCCACCTCCCGCTATGGCACCGGCCTGGGCCCCCTGTTCCTGGCCAAGGAGCGGGGCATTATCCTCCACGCCTGGTGCGACGAGACCCGTCCCCTGCTCCAAGGCGCCCGGCTCACCACCTATGAGCTCCAGCGGGCGGGGGTGGACTGCACCCTGATCTGCGACAACATGGCCAGCCTGGTGATGAAGGAGGGGAAGATCAACGCCTGCTTTGTGGGCTGCGACCGGGTGGCCCGGAACGGGGACACCGCCAACAAGATCGGCACCTCCGGGGTGGCCATTCTGGCCAAGCACTACGGCATCCCCTTTTATGTGCTGGGCCCCTCCTCCACCATCGACTTCTCCTGCCCCGACGGGGACCATATTCCCATTGAGCAGCGCAGTGGGGCAGAGATCAAGGAAACATTCTTCGCCGCTCCCTCCGCTCTGCCGGAGGTGAAGTGCTACAATCCCGCCTTTGATGTCACCGACCACAGCCTCATCACCGCCATCGTCACAGAGAAGGGCATCTGCTACCCGCCCTTTGACGAGAGCTTTGCCCGGCTCTTCGGGCCCTGTTGGAAGGAGGCCACCCCATGAGCAGTTACATCAGTGACCGGCAAGCCCGGCAGGAAATCCTCTCCGCCGCCCTGCGGCTCTACCAGCGGGGGCTGGTGGCCGCCAACGACGGCAACCTCAGCCTCCGGGTGGGGGACGACGCCCTGTGGGTGACCCCTTCCGGGGTGTCCAAGGGGGCCTTGCGGGAGGAGATGCTGGTGAAGCTGGACATGAAAGGGAACGTCCTGGAGGGACGCTGGAAGCCCTCCTCTGAAACCAAGCTCCACCTGCGCATTTATCAGGAGAACCCGGAGGTCCGGGCGGTAGTCCACGCCCACCCCCCTGCCGCCACCGCCTTCGCTGCCGCAGGGCTCCCCCTGGACAGGCCCGTCCTGCAAGAGGCCGTGGTCCAGTTGGGGGCAGTGCCCCTGATCCCCTTCGCCCTGCCGGGGACCCAGGCGGTGGCCGACGGCGTGGCCCCCTATTGCCGCAGCTGCCGGGGGGCCCTGCTGGAGTACCACGGGGCCGTCACCTGGGGAGCCACCATGGAGCGGGCCTGGTTCCGCATGGAGAGCCTGGAGCAGTTGGCCCAGGTGAGCCTGCACCTGAAAACCCTGGGCTGTGAGCGGGTGATGCCGGAGGCCACCGTGAGGGAGCTGGAGGGGTTACGGGAGGCTTGGGGGATTCATCCCTTCTAGTCATCCAATTCCTAGGGCCCCCTACAGGTATTCTTCCTTTATGAAACAAAAAAAGCGGAGGGCTATCCCTCCGCTTTTTGCTTGATCACTTTGGCTGGAAGATATTCAAATCCGTCAAACTCATGGTCTGGGTATAGGGGTTCACCAAGTCGTTGATCAGGCCCAGAGCCTCCTCCGGGTAGAGCTGATAACACCAGTCCGTCCCCTTATACTTCACGGTACCGTCCCCAGGGAGGGTGCCCCCTTGGACGCCTGTGCTCAAATCCAGGCTCAGAGCCTGGCTGGCAAACCATGCCATATTGCTGGCGCTGAGGTTGGTCTTGACGTTGTCCTGGAAAATCTTCATATAGTCGTTGACCTTGGTGATGCTGGACCAGGAGACGACTTTTTTGGCCACGGTCTTCATCACGTTCTGAATGGTCTCCGAGCGCTGGACATCCCCCAAGGGGTAGCCGGTGCCGTCGGGGTTTTTCCGAAACCGGCAGATCTCCATGGCCTGTTGGCCCGTCAGGTGCTGCATCCCCGGCTGGTAGTAGATTTCCAAGTCCTGGGTGTAGTCCTCATAATACATCTCCACCGGGACATCAAAGTCGATGCCCCCCACGGCATCCACCAGCTCAATGAAGCCGTGGAGGTCGATCTCTATGGTGAAGTCGATGGGAATCCCCAGCAACTCTGTCACCACCCGCTCCAGGTTGTCGATGCCCCCGTGATAAGAGGCGTTGATCTTGGGGTTCTTCTCATCCACCAAGGTATCACGGGGTACGGAGAGCATCCCCAGCTTCTGGTTGGGCACATCGTAGGTGACCACCATGATGGCGTCGGCGTTGCCGCTCTCCTGGTCGGGACAGGTGAGCAGGAAAGTGTAGGTCTGCTCCCGGCGGGGGTAGAGGCCGCCCCCCACCCTGGGGGCCACGCCCCCTTGCATCTGCTGGTTGCCCACGTTATCGGCCGGGATCTCCGGGGCCGGCAGGACGACTTTATAAACGCCATAGCACACCACAATCACCGCCGCCAAAATCACCAGGGTGCCGTAGAGGGCCTTCAAGACCCCGTGGCCCTTTTTCTTGCGTTTCTTTTTCTTTCTGGGATTCCCCCCAGAGGCAGAGCCGGAGGTGCGGTGCTGGCCAGAGCTCCGGTGGGGCTCGTCATCCCAGCTGTCATAAGCGCTGCGGCTCTCCCCCCTGCGCTTGGGGGTGTCGTCATAAATCAGCCACTCATAGTCCAGCTCTGGCTTTTGGTTTTGCTTGTGGGAATCTATATTTCGATTCGGATGGCCGTTCCGGGGGGCTCTCGACCCACCGGAGGGGCGGTTCCGATAATCATTTGGAGTTTGAGCCAAAATCGGGTCCTCCTTCTGCTCCTCTTCCGCGAGGATACGGGATCAGTCACATGGTAATTTACTTCACAGTTGTAACCATTATACATAATGCAATGTTTTTCGGCAAGGCCTCCAGAGAACTTTTTCCATTATTTATAATTCCTTCACATTTTCCCAGGGCCCCCCCTTGACGTTCTATACCTTATACCCAAAAGGCCCCCACTATGCCCCCATCCGGCGGAGATTGCCGGGGCCGCCTTTCTATTGTTTGCAAATCGCTCCATATTTTTTCATGAATTTGACCCCAGCCCCTTGTCATGGCCTCTCCGGCGTGGTATAATGTGGATGTTTTAATGATGGAAGTATAGAGAGTGGGGCTTGCCCCGCTCTTTCTTTATGGAGGTTTCTCATGTCTAAGATCACTGAACTGGTGACTGACCTGGCCCGCCCTGTGGTAGAGGAAAACGGCTGCTCCCTGTGGGACGTAGAATATCTCAAGGAGGCCGGGAGCTGGTACCTGCGCCTGTATATCGACAAGGAGGGCGGCGTGTCCATCGACGACTGCGAGGCCGTCAGCCGCGCCGTGGACCCCCTGCTGGATGAGGCCGACCCCATCCCGGACGCCTACACCTTTGAGGTCTCCTCCGCCGGTGCCGACCGGCCCCTGAAAAAACCAGAGCATTTCGCCGCCTTCCTGGGGGCCCAGGTGGACGTGAAGTTCTACCAGGCCTGGAACGGCCAGAAGAGCTGCACCGGCACCCTGGTGGGCTATGATGGGGGCGACGTGATCCTGGACCTGGACGGGGCCCAGGTGACCCTGTCCAAAAAGGACGTGGCCGCCGTGCGTCTGCACCTGAGCTTTTGAGTCCGTTTGACGGTCGGGACTCGTTTACGCAACGAAATGATATGTAATGACATGCAATGAGGAGAATATTTCGCTATGGCTAAAAGATCCGCGAAAGCAGCAAAGAGCAACGAACTGGACGGCGCAGAATTTTTCGCCGCCATCGCCCTCATCGAACAGGAAAAGGGCATTCCCAAGAGCTATATGATGGAGAAGATCACCCAGGCCCTGATCACCGCCTACAAGCGGGACCACGAGGGCATCACCGACAACGTGGTGATCGACGCCAATGAGGCCGCCGGTACTGTGCGGATGTTCGTGAAAAAAGACGTGGTAGAGGAAGTGGATAACCCCTATACGGAGATCTCCCTCACCGAGGCCCGCGCCAGCCTCCCCACCGCCCAGATTGGGGACGTGGTGCGCATGGAGATCAAGCCCCGCAACTTCGGCCGCATCGCCGCCCAGACCGCCCGCCAGGTGATCATCCAGGGGATGCGGGAGGCGGAGCACAACATGATCTATGACATGTTCAGTTCCAAGGAGCATGAGATGCTCTTGGGCACCGTCACCCGTGTGGACCCCCGCAACGGAGCCGTGTCCCTGCGTATCTCCAGCAACGGCGAGACCACCGACGCCTACCTCTCCCCCTCCGAGCAGGTCCGTGGGGAGGTCATCCGGGAGGGTGACCGGGTGAAGGTCTATGTGGTGGAGGTCCGCCGGGCCAGCCGTGGCCCCCAGGTGCTCATCTCCCGGACCCATCCGGGGCTGGTGAAGCGCCTGTTCGAGCTGGAGGTGCCGGAAATCTACGACGGCACCGTGGAGATCCGCTCCATTGCCCGTGAGGCAGGCAGCCGCACCAAGATCGCGGTGTGGTCCGCCGACGAGAACGTGGACCCCATCGGCGCCTGCGTGGGCCCCAAGGGCCAGCGGGTGAACAACGTGGTGGCGGAGCTGCTCAACGAAAAGGTGGATATCATCAAATACAGCGACGACCCGGCGGTGTATATCGCCGCCGCCCTCTCCCCCGCCGACGTACTCTCTGTGGTGCCCATGGAGGAGAGTAAGAGCTGCCGGGTGATGGTCCCTGACGACCAGCTCTCCCTGGCCATTGGCAAGGAGGGGCAAAATGCCCGCCTGGCCGCCAAGCTCACCGGCTATAAGATCGACATCAAGTCCCAGTCCTCCGCCCATGAGTGGGAGGAAGAGGACGCCGCTGCCGCCGCCGAAGCCGCCCTGGCCGCGGCCCAAGCGGCCCTGGAAGCTGACGGCGAGGACCTGGACGACCCTCTGGACGCTGCGCTGGACGACAGCGCCATGGAGGCCCCAGAGGCAGAGGCCAGCGAAGAGGCAGCAGCCCCGGACGCCGAAGTCTCTGACAAAGCGGCCCCGGAGGAAGCGCTCCCCGACATGGAGGACAGCGCCCCCCAGGAGGACGCGCCCCAGCCGGAGGAAGCCGAAGCAAACGAAGAAACCCTGTGAGAACCCCAGACGGCCCAGCCGTCTCAGGCTGTCAAAAAAAGTAGTTTGTCCTATAGGAAAGAAGCAAGAAACCCGCGGGTCGGCGAAGGCGCCGGCCCCTACAAGGATACGCGGATGGTTTCACCACCCGTTGGTTCACAATGGACGTGGTTGGCGCTTCCCTGTGAACTCCACTTGTCTTGTGGGCACCCGCCTTGGATGTAGGGGCCGCCCCCCTGGGCGGCCCGCAGGACCTTGTCCACTTCTTTGACACGCTGAGACGGCCCAGCCGCCGGACGGTTACGATAAAAAAGGAGGCGTCCCATGCCCAAAAAAATCCCATTGCGGCAATGCCTTGGCTGCCGGGAAATGAAACCCAAGGGGGAGCTGATCCGGGTGGTCCGCTCCCCTCAGGGGGAAATTTCCCTGGACTTCCACGGCAAAAAGCCTGGCCGGGGCGCTTACCTGTGCCCTGACCCCGCCTGCCTGAAGAAGGTGCGCAAATCCAGAGCCCTGGAGCGGGCCTTCGCCCTTCCCATCCCTGGGGAGGTCTATGATGGGCTGGAGGGCCAGATGGAAGGGGGCGGCACGGATGGATAGCATGACCTCCCTTCTGGGCCTCGCGCTCAGAGCGGGACGGCTTGCTGTGGGGGAGGAGCCAGTCGGGGCGGCCTGCCGGGCGCACAAAGCGTACCTGCTGCTGCTGGCCTGCGACGCCGCGGACAACACCATCCGCCGGGCTCACCAGTTCACCCAAGCCGTAAAGACCATACCCCTGACCCTACCCCTGGATAAAGCGGCCCTGGGGGGCTGCCTGGGCCGGGAGAGCTGCGCCATGGTGGCCCTCACCGACGTGGGGCTGGCCGCGGCGGCGGCAGAAAAGCTGGCCGCGCTGGACCCGGAGACCTACGGCCCGGCGCGGGATACCCTGTCCCAGTGGGCTGCGCGGGCCAAGCAGCGCCGGAAGGCGACCCAGGCCCAGAAGAAGCGGCCCGGCCAGGGGAAGCAGGAGAAGAGAAAGTGATCCCGGCCCATCCAGGGCCGGTGAGGCATAGGCTGAGGGCCGGTAGGCCCGGCAGCGAGTACGGAGGTGGCTTATTTGAGTTTTGAAAAATATCGTGTGCATGAGGTAGCCAAGGATTTTGGGAAGCAGACCAAGGACATCACCCAAATCCTCAGCACGTACGCTACCACGCCCAAGAACCACATGCAGGTGTTGGAGGACAAGGAGCTCTCCATCATCTTTGAGTATCTCACCCAGCACAACCAGGTGGAGAGCCTGGAGACCGTCTTTGCCAACGCCCCCACCCCCAAGCCCAAGGCGGCCAAGGGCGACGGCGGCAAGGGTAAGGACAAGGCCGAGGGCGGCAAGGACCCCAAGGGCAAGGACAAGTCCGCCCCCAAGGGTGGCAAGAACGCCCCCAAGGCCGAGCCTCCCAAGGAGAAGGACAAGGGGGCCCAGCCCCCCCGCCAGAACCAGGGCAGCGCCCCCAAGGTGGAGGCGCCCCAGCAGTCGAAACCCACCACCAGGGTGCCGGAGAAGAAGCTGGTGGACACCCGCAAGGGCGGCGACGTGAACCTGGACAAGTACGACGAAAAGCTGGAGAAGCTGGCCCCGGAGCGGGCCAACCGGATGCAGAGCGGCAAGCAGAAGATCCAGAACCGGGGCAACCAGCGCCGGGGGAACTTTGGCAACAAGCGCCGCCAGGAGGAGCAGGAGAAGATGCGCCGTCTCCAGTTGGAGATCGCCAAAAAGACCCCCCTCACCGTAAAGATCCCCGACGAGATCGGCGTGGGCGAGCTGGCCACCCGGATGAAAAAGACCGGGGCCGATGTGGTGAAATGCCTCATCAAGAACGGCGTCATGGCCTCCCTCAGCGACATCATCGACTTCGACACCGCCGCCATCATTGCCGAAGAGCTGGGCTGCAAGGTGGAGAAGGAAGTCATCGTCACCATTGAGGAAAAGCTTATCGACACCGCCGAGGACAAGGAGGAGGACCTGGTCTCCCGCGCCCCCGTGGTGGTGGTCATGGGCCACGTAGACCACGGCAAGACCTCCCTGCTGGACTATATCCGCCACTCCCAGGTGGCAGAGGGGGAGGCCGGTGGCATCACCCAGCACATCGGCGCCTATCAGGTGGAGGTGAAGGGCAAGCCCATCACCTTCCTGGACACCCCCGGCCACGAGGCCTTCACCGCCATGCGTGCCCGTGGCGCCATGATTACCGACATCGCTATCCTGGTGGTGGCCGCCGACGACGGCATCATGCCCCAGACGGTGGAGTCCATCAACCACGCCAAGGCCGCGGAGATCCCTGTCATCGTAGCCATCAACAAAATGGATAAGCCCGAAGCCAACCCCGACCGGGTGAAGCAGCAGCTCACCGAATACGGCCTGGTCACCGAGGAGTGGGGCGGCGACACCATCTGCTGCCCCATCTCCGCCAAAACCGGCATGGGCATCGACAACCTGCTGGAGATGGTGGCCCTCACCGCCGAGATGCGGGAGCTGAAGGCCAACCCCAACCGCTCCGCCCACGGCGCCGTCATCGAGGCCCGTTTGGACAAGGGCCGGGGCCCCATCGCCACCCTGCTGGTGCAGAAGGGTACCCTCCACCAGGGGGACGTCATCATCGCCGGCACCGCCGTGGGCCGTGTCCGGGCCATGACCGACGCCAAGGGCCGGAAAATCAACGTGGCCGGTCCCTCTGTCCCGGTGGAGATCACCGGTATGGGGGAGGTCCCCGGCGCTGGGGACGACTTCCACGCCGTGGCCGACGAGCGTATGGCCCGCGAGCTGGTGGAGCAGCGCAAGCATGAAAACAAAATGGCCGCCAGCGCCGGAAGCCAGAAGGTCACCCTGGACGATTTGTTCTCTCAGATCCAGCAGGGCGAGCTGAAGGACCTGAACATCATCGTCAAGGCCGACGTCCAGGGCTCCGCCGAGGCCATCAAGAGCTCCCTGGAAAAGCTGAGCAACGAGGAGGTCCGGGTGCGGGTGATCCACTGCGCCGTGGGCGCCATCAACGAATCCGACGTGATGCTGGCCTCCACTTCCAACGCCATCATCGTGGCCTTCAACGTCCGCCCCGACGCGGTGGCCAAGGAATCCGCCGCCCGGAACAAGGTGGATATGCGGATGTACCGGGTCATTTACGACTGCATCAACGAGATGGAGTCCGCCATGAAGGGGATGCTCTCCCCCAAGTTCAAGGAAGTGGCCTTGGGCAGCGTGGAGGTCCGGGAGGTCTACAAGATCACCGGCGTGGGCATCGTGGCCGGCTGCTACGTCACCGAGGGCAAGATCCTGCGCTCCGCCCAGCTGCGCCTGGTGCGGGACGGCATCGTCATCCACGAGGGCAACGTGGCCTCCCTCCAGCGTTTCAAGGACTCTGTGAAGGAAGTGGCCCAGGGCTATGAGTGCGGCATCAGCATTGAAAAGTATAGCGACATCAAGGTGGGCGACGTGATCGAAGCCTTCATGATGGAGCAGATCGAGGTGTGATCCTATGGCCTCCAATCGAATCGGACGCATCAATGAGGAGATCCAGCGGGAGCTCAGCGAGCTTCTCCGCTCGGTGAAGGACCCACGGGTCCATGGGCTGGTGTCCATCGTCCGGGTGGACACCACCCCGGACCTCCACTACGCAAAAGTCTACGTCAGCGTCCTGAACAAAGAGGACGGCAAGGAGGTCCTAAAGGGCCTGCGCTCGGCGGGGGGCTATCTGCGCCGGGAGCTGGGCCGGGCCCTCTCCCTGCGCCACACCCCGGAGCTGCTGTTCCAGGAGGACGACTCCATCGACAAGGGCGCACATATCCTGCAATTACTCAACGACATCGAGCGCAAGGAGGCGGGGAACCACCATGACGGAACGTGAAGCCGCCGCCCTCCTAGGTGGGCTGGAGGATGTGCTCATCCTCACCCACCGCCGCCCGGACGGGGACACCATCGGCTGTGCCGTGGCCCTGTGCCTGGCCCTGCGGCAGTTGGGCAAGACTGCCCATGTGCTCCCCAACGAGGACGCCCACCATCTCTTTGACCCCTATTTTGAGGGGGTACTGGCCCCGGCGGAGTTCGTGCCCAAAAACGTGGTCAGCGTGGACACCGCCTCCCTGGGGATGCTCCCCAAAAGCGCCAAGCCCTACCAGGGCAAGATCGTCCTGGCCCTGGACCACCACGGCTCCAACGAGGGCTATGCCCAACACAACTGCGTAGACCCTGCCTGCGCCGCCTGCGGGGAGCTGCTGTTTCGTATCTTCGGGCTGTTGCAAGTCTCCATCACCCCGGAGATCGCCCTGCCCCTGTATATGGCCATCGCCACGGACACCGGCTGCTTTGTCTACTCCAACACCACCCCCCAGACCCACCGCATCGCCGCCGCCCTCATGGAGACGGGCTGTGATATCCAGTGGGTAAACAAGCGCCACTTCCGGGTGAAGAGCCGCACCCGTATCCTAGTGGAGAGCCGCCTGGTGGAGGAGATGGATTTGGAAGAAAACGGTACCCTGGCCTTTGCCTATATCACCCAGGCCCTGGTCCACGATTTGAAGGCCACCGAGGAGGATTTGGACGACATCTCCTCCTTCATCGGCCTGCTGGACGGGGTGGTGAACGCCGTGACCCTCAAGGAGCTGCCGGAGGGGGGCTGCAAGGTCTCCCTGCGCACCGATGGCAAGAGCTTGAATGCCTCCGCTGTCTGCGCCCGTTTCGGCGGGGGCGGCCATCCGGCAGCAGCGGGGTGCATGATCCCCGGCTCTCCCAAGGAGGCCCACGACGCCCTGATGGAGGCCATCCAGGCGGTGCGCCATGGCTAACGGCATCCTGGTCATCGACAAGCCCGCAGATTGGACCTCCCACGACGTGGTGGCCAAGCTTCGAGGGCTTCTCCATGAGCGGCGCATTGGCCACGCGGGGACCTTGGACCCCATGGCTACCGGGGTGCTGCCGGTGTTTGTGGGCCGGGCTACCCGCGCGGTGGAGTTTGCCGCAGAGCGGGAGAAAGAGTACCTGGCCACCCTGCGCCTGGGAACTGTCACCGACACCCAGGACATCACCGGCACCGTTCTCTCCTCCCAACCCATCACGGCCACCAAAGAGGCGGTGGAGGAAGTTTTGGGGGGCTTCCGGGGGGACATCCAACAGATTCCCCCCATGTACTCCGCCATCAAGCGAGAGGGGAAAAAGCTCTATGAGCTGGCCCGGCGGGGTCAGGAAATAGAGCGGGACCCCAGGCCCATCACCATCTACGAATTGGAACTGCTGGACCAGCGCTCCCCCACGGACTTCAATCTCCGGGTGCTGTGCTCCAAGGGGACATACATCCGCACCCTCTGCCACGATATTGGACAGGCCTTGGGCTGCGGGGGCACCCTAGCCGCGCTGCGCCGCACGAAATCCGCTGGCTTCTCCCTACAGGAGGCCGTCACCCTGGAAGAAGTGGCGGCGCGGGAGGACCCCGCCTCCCTGCTGCTCCCTGTGGACGCCTACTTTGCCGGGCATCCCATCCTCCTGCTGAAGGAAGGGGCGGCGGAAAAGCGCCTGCGCAACGGCGGTGTCCTCACTCTGGACGCCCCCGACGGAACCTATCGGGTCTATAGCGCCCAGAAGGAATTTCTGGCCCTGGCCCGTCAGGAGCGGGGCCGGCTGACAACCATCAAGAGCTTTTTCGAGGTGTAACTATGGACGAGCAAAAACGAGTCATTGCCCTGGGCTTTTTTGACGGGGTCCACAAGGGCCACGGCGCATTGCTGCGCCGCACGGCGGAGGTAGCCCAGGCCACCGGCGCCGTCCCCTCCGCCTTTACCTTCGACCCCCATCCCCAGGACGTGATCCTGGGCAAGCCCACGCCCCTGATCTCCTCCCCGGAGGACCGGGCGGATTTGATGCGCCGGTACTACGGCATCCAGGACGTGATCGTCCAGCCCTTCACCCCGGCCTTCATGAAGCAGCCCTGGCGCACCTTCTTAGAGGAGACCTTGGTAGCAGGGCTGCACGCCGTCCATCTGGTGGCCGGGCACGACTACCACTTCGGCTATAAGGGGGAGGGCAACCCCCAGCGCTTGCAGGAGACCTGTCGGGAGCTGGGGATCGGCTGCGACATCATCCCCAAGGTGGAGCAGGACAGCATCACCGTCTCCTCCACCTATATCCGCTCCCTCATCGCCCAGGGGGAGATTCAGCGGGCCAACGAGTTCTTGGGGCACCCCTACACCCTCAGCGACCACGTGTCCCACGGAAAGAAGTTGGGTACCACCTTGGGCTTCCCCACGGTGAACCTGAAACCGGGACAGAACGTCCTGGCCCCGGCCAAGGGGGTCTATGCCACCAGGGTCCGGCTGGAGAACGGGGACGAACACATCGCCGTCACCAACGTGGGCAACCGCCCCACGGTGGACGACGGGCTGGAGTTGACCATCGAGGGCTTCATCCTGGACTTTGACGGGGACCTCTACGGGCAAAAAATCCAGATGGAGTTTTACGAATACCTCCGGGAGGAGCGCAAGTTCCCCTCCTTCGACGCCCTCAAGGCGGAGATCGCCCACAATGTGGAGCAGACCAGAGCGTATTTTGCCAAACACGGCTGAGTGCAAACAAATAAAACAGGTCCTCAAAAGGCTGTTTCTTGACTGCCTTTTGAGGACCTGTTTTTTATCCATTACGATATGGATTTCCCCAATGCGTAAGCATCCTTGATCTCACTTCGCCCTGCGATATCCCCCACGTCCATCACACCGCCGCAGAGGACCTTCCCCAGGTTCTCCCATTGCAGGTGCTCCATGAGATGGTCATAGTACAGGACCACATCGTCAAAGCCATTGCCCTCCGCCGCCATCAGCAGGGCGCAGGCCCGGCCATTTCCTCTCAGAAGATTGCCGTCTGCCTCTTCCAGGGCGAACAGCCGGTCCATGGCGGTTTTCAGCTGGCCGCTCACAGTCCAGTAGTACAAGGGGCTGGCCAAAACCAACACGTCACAGTCTTTCACCGCCGGATAGATCTTTCCCATATCATCCCGCTGCACGCAGGGGGCTTCCTTTCCGCTGTGCCCGCCGAAACAGCCCTTGCAGCCGCGGATCTCCAGCTCCCCCAGAAAAAACTCCGTCACCTGATGGCCTGCGCTCTCTGCCCCCTCCCGGAAGGCCTGCACCAAAGTGCTGGTGTTCCCCTTTCTCCGGGGGCTTCCATTCAATACAACGATATGCTTCCCCATAAATACACAACCTCCTATGTCACGGGCTTGACTTCTCCCGTCAGCGATGGTATCATTTTAGCAAGAATTTATCGAAAATCAAGTACGCACCTTTTGGTGTGATACTTACCAAAAGGAAAGTGTATCATGACCCAACGCTGCATTTCACAGGAATGCCTGGGGGACACAGGGTTCAGCTACACCCTCTCCCTCATCAACGGCAAATATAAAATGACCATTCTCTACACCCTGATGGAATTCCAGGTGGTGCGCTTCAACGAGATGAAGAAGTACATCGGCTCCATCTCCTACAAAACCCTCAGCGCCACCCTGAAAGAGCTGGAGGCCGACCAACTGGTCCACCGGGAGGAATACCCGCAAATCCCGCCTAAGGTGGAGTATAGCCTCACCCCCCGCGGGCGCTCCCTGATCCCCATTTTGGATGCCCTGTGCGAATGGGGCGACCAAAACCGCCTTTGAACCACAGCGTTCTACGGCCCCTGTGCCTAGGTCACACTTTTCTCCCCCTGCCATACAATAGGAGCAGAGAGGAGTCGAGTACCTATGTCCCAAACATTCAGCAACGTCACGAAAACCTATCTGAGCAATTTCTATGAGATCCTGGACCAGATGGAGGATGCCATGACCGGCGCGGCCCTGCGGGACAGCGTCTCCTATAACTTCATCGTCCAGATGATCCCCCATCACCAGGGGGCCATCGAAATGGCCCAGAATATCCTGCGCTACACCACCTTTGTCCCCCTCCAGGAGGTGGCCCAAAGCATCATCCAAGAGCAGACCCAGGGCATCGCCGCCATGGAGGCCATCCTGGAGCGCTGCATGGCCTGCACCAGTACCCCCCAGGACCTGGGGCTCTACGCCCGGCAATTTGAACAGGTCAGCCGCCAGATGTTCTGCCGCATGGCCCAGGCCAAGGCCACCAATGACATCAACGCCAACTTCATCCGGGAGATGATCCCCCACCACCAAGGGGCCATCCAGATGGCGGACAACGCCCTGCGCTTCCCCCTGTGCGAAGAGTTACAGCCTATCTTGCAGTCCATCATCCGCGCCCAAAGCGCGGGGATCCGGCAGATGGAGCGCTTGCTGTCTATGCTCACCAAGGGGCAGAAATAAGAAAAAACCAGGAGCCGCTGACGGAGTGTTTTTCCCCGCCGGCGGCTCCTTCTGTGTAAACGCAAGAAAACCAGGACCGGCAATGCAACTGCCGGTCCTGGTTCGTTTACTGTGCGCTCTGGCTCTGGGCGCTGAACTTTTCTTTCACAGTGTTGATCTTTTTCTGCTCCACCTGCTGGGTGGGATACCAGCCCATGTCGGTCATCTCGTCATAGATGCTGTCCTGCATGTTCAGGGAGGCGTTCAGGGCCGTCTGGAAGGCCTGGTGTACGTTCTCCGTGCCGGACTCGATGGTGCCGTGGAGGAAGAGATCGCAGCCGCCCTTCTCCAATAAGAGGATGTTCTCCATCAGATTCTTGTCGTTCACTGGTCGTCCCTCCCTTACAGCAGGTCATAGAAGCTCTGAAAGAGCTGCTGGTGCTTCTTGGCCATGTCCTCCACGCAGGCGCGGAGCTTGGCGTTTTTCAGGTCCTGGGCTGTCTGCTTGCACTGGGTTTGGAAGTACTGCTCGTGGCCCAGGGCATCTTCCACATACAAAAGTTCCTTTTCGGTCATGTTTATCACCTCAGGAGCTAGTTTGGCGCAGGCAGGGGAGATTATGCAGGGCGTTCCAAAAAGTTTTTTTGATGCATCAACCGCCTTCCCCCAAAAACACAGCGGTGAGGGCCTCCTGCCCCGCCGGGGTGAGGCTCCAGCGCCCCTCTATGTAGGCCCAGGGCAGCACCACTGTGGTCTCCACCGCCGGGGCCGCGTGGATGGCTTTGACCAGGTCCACTCGGAGCTGCCGTCCCAGCTCCTCCTTGGACAGGGATGACAGCGCCGAAATCTGCCCCCGGTCCCGCGATTCCAGCCAGCCCACCAGGGCCTGGCCTGCGGGTTTGCTGGTAAACCGGAGGGTCACGTCGGCGGCGGTCTCCTCTTCGTCCAGGGCCACCTGGTCGATACGGTAATCAAACTCTGCCATGGTTGCCTGGATAAGAGCTTGGGGGTCCACAGTGTAGTCCTCCAGAGACACCACCTCGGACCCGCCCAAGTTCCCCATGGTGCCTCGGCTCAGGGCCTTGATCCGCTCCAGCTCCTGGGTGACCCCTGCCCGGAGCTGGTCCTCCGCTGTCTCCGGCGCCTGGGCCGCCTCCGGGGCCTCCCCACCGCAGCCGCTGAGGACAAGCAGGGTGTAGACCAGGGCAGCCATCCCCTTCCACGATACATGCTTCATAGGCCTTTCCTCCTCTGGTAAAGTATGGAAGGCATTTTACCAGAGGAAGTCCACAGAACCTAGGGAATTTTATCTGGGGGCGTTGGGGGGCCGGTGGTCCCTGGAGTAGTGGAGGGTCCCCCCGGCGTCCGCCGTTTTGGAAAAGGCGAACTTCTGCTTGGCATATAGCCCCCCGTAGCCAGAGAAGAGGAAGCTGGCGGACACCGCCATGAGGAAACCCCCGGCATTGCAGAAGGAGAACACCTCAAAGCTCAGCACCAGGGCAGTGAGGGGACAGTTGGTGACGGCGCAGAACAGGGCAATCATCCCCACAGCGGCGGCGTAAGGGGCCGGCAGGCCCAACAGGGGCCCCACGGTGCAGCCAAAGGCCGCGCCGATGGCGAAGGAGGGGACGATCTCGCCCCCTTTCAACCCCGCCCCCAAGGTCAGGGCGGTGAAGAACAGTTTGAGTACAAAGTCCAGAGGGTGGCTCTCTCCCCGGTTGATGGCCGCGGCGATGATGCCCTCCCCGGTGCCTAAATACAACTTGGTGCCCAGGAGCAGGGTCAGCACCACCACCACACTGCCCCCGGCCAACACCCGGAGATAGGGGTTGGGCAGCAGCCGTTCCAGTCCGGTGCGCACCCCGGAGAAGGTGTAACACACCAAAATACTCAGCAGACCGCAGGCGGCTGCCAGGAGCAGGACCTGGCCATAAAAGAGCAGGTCCGCGCCAGGGGAGTTGATGTAAAAGTTCACCCCCCGGCTCCCCAGGGTCCGGGCCACGGTCTTGGCGGTGAGGGAGGCCACCACACAGGGGAACATGGCCCCCAAGGGCAGGATGCCCACGCAGGAGATCTCCAGGGCAAAGATGGCGGCGGAGATGGGGTTGCCAAAGACGGCGGAGAAGCCCGCACTCATGCCGGTCATGATGGCCAGGTCCGAGAACTCATCCCCGATGCGAAAGCCCTTACGCACCAGCTCCGCCAGGGAGCCCCCCAGTTGCAGGGCCGCCCCCTCCCGTCCAGAGGAGCCGCCGAAGCCGTGGGTGAGAAGGGTGGAGAGGAAAATCACCGGGGCCAGCAGCCGGGATACCGGCTGTTCCCCCCGCGCCGCCTGGACGATGAGGTCCGTCCCGCCGGCGGTCTTGATGCCGCCCCGGCGGTAGAGCCACACCACCACCAACCCCGCCAGAGGCAGCAGCAGTGCCGCCCAAAGGGTATCGTTGCACAGCAGCTCCGCCAGGCCTAACAGGTAGACGAAGCAGCCACCACACAGGCCCACCACGATGCCCACCGCCAGGGCAAACACCATGGCCCGGCCGTTGATGCGCAGGCTCTCCCCGGAAAAGCGCAGCTCCGCATAGAGCCGCCGGAGGATGTGGTCCTTGGGCCGGGACTTCACCGGCGTCTCTTTCTCCCTCATGGTGCTCCCTCCAAGCTTTTGAAACTAGTTCCCACACTATATCAACAATCCGCCCACTTGTCAAACCCCCAGGATCTATGGTAAGATGCAGGAAACTCCCTGTTGTTTGAAAGTGAGGCGATCCCCATGCAGATCGGTTCCATTTCCCTCCCCTCCCCCCTGCTCCTGGCCCCCATGGCGGGGGTGACGGACATCGCCTTTCGGGCTGTGTGCCGGGAGCTGGGGGCAGGCTGTACCTTTAGTGAAATGGTCAGCGCCAAGGCCCTGTGCTACCAGGACAAAAAGACCCGCCCCCTGATGGAGCTAGGCCCGGAGGAACACCCCGCCGGGGTGCAGCTCTTCGGCAGCGACCCCGGCTGCATGGAGGAGGCAGCGGCCATCGTGGCGGAGGAGACCACGGCGGACCTCATCGACATCAACATGGGTTGTCCTGTGCCCAAAATCGCCAACAACGGCGACGGCTCCGGCCTGCTCAAGGATCTGGACAAGGCCTGCAAGGTGGCGGAAGGGGTCCTCAAAGGGTCCAAGGGAAAGCCGGTAACGGTGAAAATGCGCCTGGGCTGGGACAAGGGCAGCATCGTCTGCTTTGACCTGGCCCGCGCTCTGGAAGCACTGGGGGTGGCGGCCATCACCCTCCACGGCCGCACCAAGGTGCAGATGTACGCCGGCACCGCCAACTGGGACGCCATCCGGGAGATGAAGCAACAGCTCTCCATCCCCCTCATCGCCAACGGGGACGTGTTCTCCGGCCGGGATGCCAGGCGCATCCTATCCTATACCGGGGCCGACGGGGTGATGCTGGCCCGCGGGGTCTTTGGCAACCCCTGGCTGTTCCAACAGGCCCTGGCGGCCATCCAGGGCCAGGAGATCCCCCCCCTGCCCCCCCTGGACCAGCGCTGCGACACGGCGGTGCGGCAATTTGAGCTGGCGGCCCAGCACAAGGGGGAGCGCATCGCCTGCCTGGAGGCCCGGAAGCATTATGCCTGGTACTTGAAGGGCGTGCCCCACGCCGCCTACTGGAAGGGAGAAATCTCCAAGATCACCACCCTGGAGGACGTCTACCGGGTCACCGCCGGCATCAAGCGGGAGCTGAAAGACCCGCCCAGGGAGGATCCGGCGTAAGTCCCGGCGGTTTTGCCAAAAATTTTCCCGCTTTTTCTATTTTTTCTGTTGTCAGTTCCTGCCTCTTGTTGTATACTTGGTTCTATGAAGCCATTTCCCCCGTGATGGCGCGGGACCAATCCTCCCGCTTTAGTCTAAATAAGGAGAGAACACAGTTATGAGCTATTCCACCGACAAAATCCGCAACGTCTGCCTGCTGGGCCACGGCGGCAACGGCAAGACCTCTCTGGCTGAAAGCATGCTTTTCCTCACCGGGGCCATCGACCGCCTGGGTAAGACCCCCGATGGCAACACCACCTGCGACTACGACCAGGAGGAAGTGAAGCGCCAGATCTCCATCTCCATGGCCTGTGCCCCCCTCACCTACCGGGACCACAAGCTGAACGTGCTGGATACGCCGGGCAACTTCGACTTTGCCGGTGAAGTGTGCTCCGCTCTCTACGCCGCCGACACCGGCGTGATGGTCTGCTCCGCCAAGGACGGCCTGAGCGTAGGCGCCGACCGGGCCTGGAAAATGCTCCGGGAGCGGAATATGCCCCGGATGATCTATATCTCCCGCTGCGACGAGGAGAACGCCGACTTCAACGGCACCGTGGATGCCCTAAAGGAGAAGTTCGGCACCGCCGTGACCCCCATCGTCCACCCCATCGTAGGGGCCGGTGGCGTGGTCACCGCCTTCGTGGACCTGCTCCATAAGAAGGCATACGATGCCAAGGGCGAGACCGCCATCCCCGCCGATGCCGCCGGGGACGTGGACGCCGCCTACGACGCCCTCATGGAGGCCGCCGCCGGGGTGGACGAAGCCCTGATGGAAAAATACTTCGACGAGGGCAGCCTCAGCGCCCAGGAGATCATCCAGGGCCTGAAAGCCGGCGTGAAAGACGGCAGCATCGCCCCTGTGGTCTGCGGCAGCGCCATCACCGGCATGGGCACCAACTACCTGATGGACTGCATCGTGGACCTGGCCCCCGCCCCCAATGAGGTGGCCCCTGTCCAGGCCCAGGACGACAATGGCGAAGCCGTGGAGATCAAGTGCGACCCCAACGGTCCCACCGTGGCCTTCGTGTTCAAGACCGTCTCCGACCAGTATGGCAAATACTCCTTCGTCAAGCTCCTCTCCGGCAAGCTCACCTCCGACATGGGCCTGGTGAACACCACCAGCGGCAACACGGAAAAGCTGGGCCGTCTGTACACCATGAAGGGCAAGAAGAACGACGAGGTCAAGGAGATCGTCTGCGGCGACATCGGCACCATCGGCAAGATGGACCGGCTCAAGACCGGCGAGGCCCTGTGCGACCCCAAGTTCGCCGTGAAGCCCGCCCCCATCCCCTTTGCCGAGCCCTGCTTCTCCAAGGCCATCTCCCCCAAGACCCGTGGCCAGGACGACAAGGTGGCCTCCGGCCTCATCCGCATGAACGAAGAGGACCCCACCTTTACCATCGTCAACAACGCCGAGACCCATCAGGTGGTCCTCTCCGGCGCCGGCGACATCCAGTTGGACGTGCTGGTGTCCCGCCTGAAAAGCCGCTTCAGTGTGGAGGCCGAGCTCTCCGACGCCCGCGTGGCCTATCGGGAAAAAATCCGCAAGAGCGTGGAGGCCCACGGCCGCCACAAGAAGCAGACCGGCGGTTCCGGCCAGTTCGGTGACGTGTGGATCCGCTTCGAGCCCCAGGACGAGTCCGAAGAGATGATCTTCGCCGAGGAAGTCTTTGGCGGCTCCGTGCCCAAGAACTTCTTCCCCGCCGTGGAAAAGGGCCTGCGGGACGCGGTGAACCGCGGCGTGCTGGCGGGTTATCCCCTGGTGGGCCTGAAAGCCACCCTGTACGACGGCTCCTACCACCCCGTAGACTCCAACGAAATGGCCTTCAAGACCGCCGCCCAGCTGGCCTATAAGGAGGGCATCGCCAACGCCAACCCCACCATCCTGGAGCCCATCGGTGAGTTGAAGGTCACCATCCCCGACAGCTATCTGGGCGACGTCATGGGCGACCTGAACAAGCGCCGTGGCCGGGTCATGGGTATGAACCCCACTCCCGACGGGGACCAGATCCTGGAGGCCGAGGTGCCCATGGCAGAGATGACCACTTATGCCATCGACCTGCGCTCCATCACCCAGAGCCGTGGTTCCTTCTCCTTCCACTTCGTGCGCTATGAGGAGGCACCCCCTGCCGCCCAGCAGAAGGCCATTGATGACGCAAAGGCCATCCAAGAGGAAGGCTGATTAAAGTTTTCGTCCACCTTTTTCAAAAGGTGGCGAGGTCCAGGAGCAGAGCTCCTGGCGGAGTGCAGAGGCAGCGCCTCTGCCGGGTGCGGGCAGCGCCCGCCCCCGCCGATGTTTCGCAGAAACGAGGCCCCTCGAACAACCAAAAACCGTGCCAGGATCCGCATTCCTGGCACGGTTTTTTTATATTCTCATTCATACAGATGCCGCAGCGTCCCCGTATTACCATCCAGCAGATAGTTCCCCCGGTCCGTCTCCATCCGCCACACCGGCGTCAGCAGCGCCTGGGTCCCATCGCTGGTGTACCAATATCCCTCCTGAATCTCTCGAATCACGGTGCAGCGCTCCCCCAGAGCGGCCATCCCCACCACAAATTCCTTCAGCAGGGTCTCCGCCCCCCGCATCTCCAAGATGTCATAGGCCAGCGGCAGCTTCCCCTCCGGCAACTGGTCCCCATTCAGCACCAGCTCCGCAGCCGCCTTGCCCCGCAGGCCGCTCTCCCAGGGAACCACCGCCTCCGAGACGGTGATGCCATTGTTTTGGAGATAGACCACCGCTTGGCTCCGGCCCGTCTCAGTGTAAGCCCGGCTGGCCTGGTCCTGGGCCACGATTTTTCCCAGAAGCACCACATTGAGGATGGCCAGGAGGAGAATCACCGTCAGTTTTAACTTGGTACGTTCCATGGCCTGGCCTCCTTACTCCGCTTCCCGCACCGCCCAGTGGGCATAAATATACTCTTCCCCACTGTCCTGGTAGCACACTTGCAGCTCCCGGCCCCCCTGACCCATGGTCTGGGCCGCCGCCGCCGCTTGGCGCAGGGGCGGGATGGCACAGCGCTGCTCCGTCTGGGCATAGTCCCGGAGGAAAATCTCATAGGACACCAGGCTGTTCCCCTGAAAGACGAAACGTGCGCCGTAATCCTTATCCCAGAGATTCACGCGGGCCCCGTTGAGAAGGTAATAGAAGGTCACTTCCGTCTCCTGGTCCCCCAGGCTGGTGACCCCCTGGCAGCAGAGCTGTCCCTGCCCCACGGACACCAGGGATAAAATTTCCTCCGCCTTGCGTTGCAGGTCCCGGTCCCGGATGGAGAGGGCCTGGTAGCGGGCCTCCCCGTTCTCCGCGCCATGGTAGATGAGCTTTCCGTTCTTCTGAAACCGCAGGCTGTCTGCCCCTTCGTGGATCAAAGAGCCGTCCGCCGTCTCATGGATGGACACCGCCTTGGGGTTGAAGGACAGGCGTTCCAACAGGGCCTCCCGGCCTTGGTTGTCCAGCCCCGCCAGAGGGTTGGCGGTGACGTACACCGGGCAGTGGGGGGCGCGGTCCCGCACCAACTGATAAGAGGGCAGCTCCACCCCCTCTATCTCAAAGGCAAAGCGGCTGCCGTCGGCCTGCATCCCCCCCAGGAGGCTGTTGGGGGAGCCGGAGGCATCCACCGAGGCGCAGTAATACCCGGCCTGATTGAAATAGTAGAGGTTGTTGGCCCGGCCGTTATGGAAGGTCAGCAGGAAGCAGCGGGCCTGTCCCTCGTTTTTCCCGGAAAAGGAGATGTTATAGAGGAAGTCATAGAACACCCAGTTCTCCCCCTGGCGCACCGCCTCCTGCCAGTCCTTTTCCGACACCAGGGTGGCATCCCCCATGGTGGTCAGGGCCTGGGTCAGCAGCTCTCCCAGCCCTGCGCCATAGCAGGCACGCACCGCCGCCTGGTCGTACTGGAGGCTATACCGTCCCTCTCCCGCCTGGGCCGCCAAGGCCACGGGGGTGCTCTGGGACAGGGCGGTGGTCTCAGCGCCTTCGGAGACGCTCACCCCCGCCATCCCCCGTTCCTGCCCCAGGGTATTCTGGAACAAGCCTGTCCGTCCGATGAGGACCAGGGCCGAGCAGGACAACAGGACGATCAGGAGGTTTTGCAGCCGGTCCAGCCGGTGTCTCTTGGCGCTCATGCCTCCGGCCCTCCGATCTTCAGCTCCATGCGCACGGTGGTGCCGGGGCCGTCCCTGTCCACCAGGGAGAGGCTGCCCTCATGGCGGGCCACGATCTCCTGGGCGATGGACAGCCCCAAGCCCGTGCCTCCGGACTCGCGGGAGCGGGCCTTGTCCACCCGGTAGAAACGCTCAAAGATCCGCTCCCGGTCGTCGGCGGGGATGCCGATGCCGTCGTCGGCCACCTCCACCCACACCATATCCTCCCGCCAGCCGGCAGTCATACGGATGTGGCCGCCGTCGGGGGTGTATTTGATGGCGTTGGAGAGGATGTTCATAATCACTTGCAGCACCCGCTCCCGGTCCGCCCGGATGTTGGGCAGGTTCCTGTCCCCAATCAACTCCAGGCTGTGGCCGTGGTGCTCCGCGTCCAGGCGCACCGCCTGGCAGCTGTCCCGCAGCACCTCCCCGAAGGGGAAGAGGGTCAGGGTAAGCTGGCTGTAGCCGGAGTCGAAACGGGAGAGGGTGAGCAGATCCTGGACGATGTGGGTCATCCGGTCGCTCTCCCCCAGGATGATGCCCAGGAAATTTTTCGTCATCTCCGGGGGCAGATCCGGGGTCTCCGCCATGGTCTCGGCATAGCTGCGGATGTTGGTCAGGGGGGTGCGCAGCTCGTGGGAGACATTGGCCACGAACTCCCGGCGGGTGGTCTCGTTCTTTACCTGTTGGGTCACATCGTGGACCACCACCAGGACCCCCGCCTGCTTCTCCCGGTCGAAGGGGGCCAGGAGGAGGAGCAGGCTCCGGTCCCCCCGGACCATCTCGCTCTCCAGGCAGTCCCCCTCCAGGTTCAGCACCTTTTCCAGGGCGGTGATCTCCCCAAAGAGGTCAAAGTAACGGATGGGCCCGCCGATGGGGATGGACCGGCCCAGCATGTCCTCCGCCGCCGGGTTGGCATGGATCACTTCCCCGTCCCGGTCGAAGGCCACCACCCCGTCGGTCATGTGGAGGAAGAGGGTGCTGAGCTTGGTGCGCTCGTTCTCCACCTCCTCCAGGGTGGTTTTCAGTTGGCCCGCCATGTCGTTGAAGGTGCCGGTGAGCACGCCGATCTCGTCGTGGGACTCCACCTGGATCTCATGGCCAAAATCCCCCTCGGCCACTCGCTTGGCCCCACGGGTGAGGGCCCGGATGGGGGTGACCATGGTGCGGGAGAGGAGGAAGGACAGCAGCAGGGAGATCACCAGGCCAAAGCCCAGAGCCTCAATAATCAGGAGGAAGATCTCGCTGTTGAGCTGGCGCAGGTTGTTCTGGCTGTCCAGGATATAGATGATGTAGTCCTGGCCCCCCCGGTGGATGGGGATGGCCAGGTCCATATAACCGGCGGTGGGGTCGCTCTCGCTGCCCTCCCGCTTTTCGTTGAGGGCGATGAGCAGGTTTGGGGTGACCTCCAGGTCCGCCCCCTCCTCGTCGTCGGACCCGGCCAGATAGCGCAGGTCTGTGCCGCTGAGGACGAAGTAGTTCCGGTTCCGGCCGTCCACCCCCAGGGCGCCCATATAGGCCCTGAGGACCTGCTCCATGGCAAGTCCTCCGTCCTCCTCCCCTTCGGTCTGAACGCTCAGGTCCCGGACCAGCTCCGTGTCCTGAAAGACCCCGGACATCTGGGAGTAAAATTCGTTGAGATAAAATTGGTTGATGGAGCTGGTGAGGAAGGCCCCGGCAATGGTCATCAGACAGACCACCAGCAGAACCATGATCAGCACCAGCTTCATGTGCAGGCTTCGCAGCACAGACGTCACACTCCCTTAGTCATGTTGGAAGAGATACCCCGCCCCCCGGCGGGTGAGAATAAACTTGGGCTGGGCGGGGTCGTCCTCCAGTTTTTCCCTTAAGCGGCGGATGGCCACATCCACCCCCCGGACGTCCCCCACATAGCCCTCATAGTTCCACACCCGCTCCATGAGTTCCTGCCGGGAGAATACCCGGCCGGGGTTGGAGGCCAGGTAGGTCAAAAGGTCGAACTCCCGCTGGGTGAGCTCCAAGTCGGTGCCGTCCTTGGTGGCGATGCCCGCCCCCTTGTCCACTACCACCCGGCCGAAATCCAGGCGGCTGCCGGGGGCGCTCTGGCCGCTGGCCATGGTCTGGCGGCGGATGTTGGTCTTCACCCGCGCCATGAGCTCCCGCACGGAGAAGGGCTTTGTGATATAGTCGTCGGCCCCCAGCCCTAAGCCCAAGATCTTGTCCTGCTCTGCCTCCCGCGCGGTGATGATGAGCACGGGGGTGTTGATCCCCTTGTCCCGGACGGTCTTGCACACTTCAAAACCGTTCATCCCCGGCAGCATCAGGTCCAGCAGGATCAGCTCCGGCTGCTTCTCCAGGATCAGCTTCAACCCCGTCACCCCGTCGTAGGCCTCCAGGGTCTCATAGCCCTCCCGCTGGAGGTTGAAGCGCAGGATATCCACGATATTCTTTTCGTCCTCTACAATCAGGACGGTCTGCTTCCTGTCCATACGTTTTCTCTGCCTCTCCTGCCATTCAAACTCGCTTCTCTGGGCTCAGTTCCCTTCCATGAGGAAGGAGGCCTTCAGGATGCCCACCAGGGTCTTGC
Source organism: uncultured Oscillospiraceae bacterium (assembly GCA_910578575.1). Classification (GTDB taxonomy): domain Bacteria; phylum Bacillota; class Clostridia; order Oscillospirales; family Oscillospiraceae; genus Evtepia. The sequence goes on along the minus strand of CAJTQP010000009.1, from coordinate 5,911 downwards.
TGTCCTTGATCTCCCCCTTGCGGGCCATCTCCACCAGCTCCTGATAGGGTACCCGAACGATTTCTAAAAACTCCCCGTCGTCGGGGTGGCAGGGGCCCTGGACCAGGTCTTTGGCGAAATACAGGTGGATCTTCTCCTCTAGGATGCCCGGAGAGGAGTAGCTGCATCCCATGGACTGGAAGGTACCCGGCCGCAGGCCGGTCTCCTCCTCCAGCTCCCGCAGGCCGCTGTCCCTGGGGTCCTCCCCCTTCTCCAACTTCCCGGCGGGGAGCTCCAGCACCACTTCTCCCATGGGATAGCGGAACTGGCGGACCATGATGACCCGGTTCTCCTCATCCACGGCGAACACCGCCACCCCGCCGGGGTGCTCGATGACCTCCCGGTTGGTGACCCGGCCGTCGGTGAGGCGGGCCTTGTCCCGGCGGACGTTGACGATGATGCCCTCATAGACGGTTTCCCGCGCCACGGTCTCTTCCTTCAATTCCAGCAGTTCCATCATGCAATACCTTCTCCCTAAAATTTTTACATGTTGTCAGTATAGCACACTTCCCCATTCCTGCCAACTTCTTTTCTCGCCAAAGCTGCCGGCCCCTTGACATTTTTTGTCCCCTCCTGTAAAATGGGGGCACTTGCTCGGAGGGCAAATCATTCATTGGAAATGATGGGCTGGATCAGGCACAGGCTGAAACGCCTGAGACCTGTCCAGTCCCTTTTTATGGACAGAAAGGAGCCTGACCCCCATGGATTTCCTCACAGCAAAGATCCGCCCCCTCTATTTCCGCTATCTGTACGCCGCCTTTGGCAGCACCATCATCGTCTCCATCTACGGCATTGTAGATGCTGTGGTGGTGGGCCAGTACCATGGCCCCGACGGCACCGCCGCCCTGGCAGTCATCAGCCCCATCTGGAACATCATCTACGGCTTAGGCCTCCTGGTGGGCATCGGCGGCTCAGTGCTCTTTGGCACCCTGCGGGGGGAGGGGAACGTGAAGCGCTCCAACGCCTACTTCACCGCCTCCCTGCTGGGGATGGCCCTGCTGGCCGCCCTAGTCTGGCTGCTGGTGATTTTCTGTGATGCCCCCATGCTCCGGCTCTTTGGGGCGGAGGAGACCCTGCTGCCCCTGGCCCGGCGGTATGTGCTGCCGGTGAAGTTCGCCGTCCCCAGCTTCATGTTCTCCCAGCTCCTGGCGGCCTTTCTTCGCAACGACGGCAACCCCGGCCTGGCCACCAAGGCGGTGCTCTTTGGGGGTGTGTTCAACATCTTTGGGGACTACTTCTTCGTCTTTTCCCTGGACATGGGCATTATGGGGGCGGGTCTGGCTACGGCGGTGGGTTCTGTCCTCTCAGTGGTGGTGATGTGTACTCACTTCTGCAACAAGAAAAATACGCTGCGCCTGGAGAAACCCCGCCAGTTTTTCTCCCTGTTCCGCTCCATCTGCGTCACCGGCTTCTCCTCCTTCTTCGTGGACATCGCCATGGGGATCCTGGCGATGATGATCAACCGGCAGATTTTGGCCTATCTGGACACCAACGCCCTGTCGGTGTATGGCATCCTCATCAACGTAGGCACCTTCGTCACCTGCTGTGCCTATAGCATTGGCCAGGCGTCACAGCCCATCATCTCCGCCAACTTTGGGGCGAAACAGGGGTCAAGGATTCGGGGGCTGTTACAGTATGCCCTGGGGACCGCTGCTTTCTTCGGCATTCTCTGGACTGCCCTGTCCATCCTCTTCCCCAACCTGTTCGTGCGCATCTTTATGACCCCCACGCCAGAGATTTTGGCGGTGGCCCCCGGTATCATCCGTAGCTATGCCCTGGGTTTCCTGCTGCTGCCCTTCAATGTGTTCTCCACTTACTACTTCCAGGCCCTACTGCAACCTGTTACCTCTTTTGTCGTCTCCGTGGCGAGAGGGGCGGTGGTCAGCGGTATTTTCATCTATCTTCTCCCCGCCGTGGCGGGGGCCAATGCCCTGTGGTTTGCTGTGCCCCTGGCGGAACTGCTGGTGGCGGTGTATGTGGCCGTGATGATGGTTCGGCAGACCCGACGGTTGCCAAAGGAATCTTAATGGAAATTAACTGAAAAACCCGGAGGAAAATCCTCCGGGTTTTTCGTGCGTTAGATGTAATAGTGATGTAAGTTTGGGAGTGAATCAGCCCTTATGTTCGCCGAACACGCCCTCTTCCAGCTCAGCCTCGGACAGGCCCTTGCGCTGGCCGCCGGAGACCAGGTAGAACACGATACCGATGACCATCCAGATGATGAACATCTTCACGGCCATATCGGTCACGTAGAAGGGGCTGACGGGGATGAAGGCGCAGACCAGAACCACGGTCATCAGGATGGCTGCGAACAGACCCATAGCCATGCCGCCGGGGATCTTGTAGGGACGCTCCATCTCCGGGTGGTTCTTCCGCAGCAGCACCAGGGACCAAGCAGTGAGGGTCCAGGACAGCATGAAGGCTGCGGCAGAGAAGCTGGTCAGCGGGTCGATCATGTTGGCGCCCACGAAAGGACCAGCCAGGGACAGGATCAGGCAGACGATCTGGCCGTTCACAGCAACACCGTTAGCATTCTGCTTGGCAAAGATCTTGGGGATCAGACGGCCACGGGCCATAGCCATGAGCAGGTTGGCGGAAGCGGTGAAGAAGCCGTTCCAGGTGGTGAACAGACCGGCGACAGCGCCGATGGTCAGGATCCAGAACAGAACCGTGCCTGCCGCACCGGGGAAGAGCAGGGGGAACATGGAGGCAGCAGCGGGACGAGGCAGATGTGCGAACTCCTGCCAGTCGTAGCCGTAGCCGAAGCAGAACAGCAACAGAGCATAGAAGATACAAGCCATGGACACGGACAGAACCACGGTCTTGCCCACGCCCTTCAGGTCGCCGCCGGCGTCCTCAACGCCCTGGGGGATGGTCTCGAAACCAGCCAGGAAGAAGGCGGCCTGGGACACGATGGCGAAGCAGCCGCCGAACATGGACTTATGGGAGACAGACTTCAGACCTTCGGCAGTGCCATAAATCTCAGGGTTGGTAACATCATAGATGGGCCGCAGATTTTCCGGGTTGCCGCCGATGAGGGCTGCAATGGCACCCACGATGGCGCAGCCGATGAGGAAGATACACAGCACCTTCTGCAGCAGGGCGGCAGAAGCCAGGCCACGCATGTTGATGGCGAAAATCACCACGGAGCAGACCACGCCGATGATGATGGTGGACAGATAGACGTCAGAACCCATCACGCTATAGAGGGGATCGCCTTCCTTCAGTGCGGGGATCAGATAACCCAACACGTCGGTGATCTGGATGGCTTCCCAGGGGATGATGAACACGAAGGCACCGAATGCCGCCCAACCAGAGATGGTAGCGACCTTATCGTTGAAGGCCTTAAATGCAAAGGCCATGCCGCCGCCGGCAACAGGCATCATGGGCACCAGTTCGCAGTAGCACAGTGCCACAGGGACCATCATGATCAGGCACAGCAGATAGCCGATACCAGCGGGAACAGGCCCGCCGCAGTTGGTCATCCAGCCGTTGATGGACACGGCCCAGCCGACCCCGACGATGGCGCCAAAACCAATACAGAAAAAGTCAATGGCGCTTACGCCCTTCTTTTCGGGACTATTACTCATAACATACCTCTTTTCTTTTCCGTTTCGCGTTTGTTTCTTTCCGCGAAGATGGTGGAACTCTCTCTACATCCGTGGATGTAAAAAAGCTGGCTTTACGCACCGGAGCTAGACAGTGCCCCCTTTCTCTCCGGCTCCCCTGTCCCGGCATTCTGTATGAGACCAGGGGTCGTATAAGTCAGTATCATTATAAAAAATGCCAATGCCTTTTGGAAATACCAGTTTTATATTCCATTATGCTGATTTTGTATGGTAGCTCCCAAAAGGGCATAAAACAAGGAGCAGCCGCTGATCGCGACTGCTCCTCGCTTATGAGTAATCAGGAAGAGAAAACCACCGTGCCAAGCGCGCCTCCGCCCGGAGACCCTGCGCCCGCCTGCCTGGAAGAAAGGGCGGACAGGAAGATACGAGACCTTCAATCCGGGGTATTCATTCCTTATCCTCTATTGTAGCGAAAAACCCGAAAAAGTAAAATTCAAAAAAAGTATATCAATATTGAAATCCTATACTACAAAGGGTATATAAAAATATGATATACTGAAATAAAAAATATAGGTGGCGAAACAATGGGAAAGTATTTACCGATCATCGTAACTGCGGACTGCGGCAGCCTGACCCGTGCCGGGGAAATCCTGGGCTACGCCCAGCCCAACATGGGCCACATCGTCACCCGTTGTGAGGAAGAACTGGGCGTCAAGATCTTCCATAGAAGCCAGAGAGGCGTGACCCTGACGGAAACCGGGGAAAAGCTGGTGAAGGTCATGCGCCAAATCGACGATATGGAATACTACTTGCAGGACGTTGCCACCCGGATGCGCAAGGCATTGTTCCGCGTGGGGGTATTTCAAAGCGTCGCAACCCAATGGATGCCTCAAGTTGTGGCAGAATTCTGCCAGGAACATGCAGACACCGTATTTCAAATGGAATACCTGGGGCGTTATCTGGATGACGAACTGGGGGTCCGGGAAAGTTGGCTGGACTGCACGTTCTTCTGCGGCACCAATTTCCCCGCGGGGATGCAGCATGTGCCGCTGATCACGGAACCCTTTTATTTGCTGGTTCCTGCCAGCAGCCCTCTGGCTGCCCTCCCCTCGGTATCCCTGGCGGAGATCGCCGGAAAATATCCCTATATCCATACCAATGAGGACCTCGACTGGGAGGAATCCTATAAAGACATCCAGCAGAAGCTGATCGAACGTGACATTGTCAAAGTATACTCCCCGGAAAACAGCACCGCCATTTCCCTGGTATCCCAGGGGTTGGGGGTCAGCATCCTCCCAAAGCTCAGCCTGCGCGACATCAGGCCAGAGCACCAAGTAAAAGCGCTCCCCCTCAAAGAGCCCCTTGTCCGTACCATCAGTCTATTGTTCCCAAAGAACGCTGAGCAATCCTCCTTTACCATGACCTTCCTGCGCCTGCTTCAGAAACGGGTGGCAGAATGGGAGGAGGAAACAAAAGATCTGCCCGAATAAGCCCCTACTTGGCAGCAGAGGCGACCCCTTTGAGCGGTCGCCTCTGCTGTTCTCTTCGTTGGTCAAAAGTACATATACTTCACAGCATCCTTCCGCAGCTCAGCCCGGAAATCCGGATGGGCCACGGCGATGAGGTTTTCCACCCGCTGGCGCACGGTGCGCTGGCGGAGCTTGGCCACGCCGTACTCCGTCACCACCATGTCCGTGAGGTTCCGGGAGACGCTGACGATGGCCCCCGGCTCCAGGATGGGCACGATGCGGGAGAGGGTCCCCTTCTTGGTGGTGGAGGACTGGGCCAAGATCGCCCGGCCACCCTTGGAGTGGTAGGCCCCGTGGGCGAAGTCGCTGGCGCCGCCGGTGCCGGAGTGCTGCATGGGCCCGATGGATTCCGCGCTCACCTGTCCGGTCAGGTCGATCTGTAGGGAGGCGTTCACGGACACCACGTTGTCGTTCTGGGCAATCACATAGGGGTCGTTGGTGTAGCGGCTGCGGCGCAGGGAAATGCGGGGGTGCTGGTCCACAAAGTCATAGAGGAAGTTGTCCCCGGAGATGAAGGAGCCCACAGTGATGCCCTTGTCGATACGCTTGTAGCGGTTGGTCACCGCCCCACACTCCATCAGGTGGGCCATGGAGGTGCCGATCTGCTCAGTGTGGATGCCCAGGTCGTGTTTGTCCTTGAGGTTGAAGCCGATGGCGTTGGGGATGCCCCCAAAGCCCAGCTGGATGCAGTCCCCGTCCTGGATCATATCCGCCACGTATCCGGCGATGGTGGTCTCCGTCTCCCCAATGGGCGGGTCACTGAGCTGGTAGATG
>CAJTQP010000008.1 GCA_910578575.1 uncultured Oscillospiraceae bacterium | reverse complement strand
GGGGATGTCGGCCTTGACTTCGTTGACGTCGGCGTCGGCGGGGACGTCAACTTTCACAGTGACGTTCGCGCTGTTGTTGTCCACGGCGTCGGAGACCAGCTTGTCAGCGGTTTCCTTGTCCACGGTGGCGGAAGCGGTGCCTTCGCTGACGTCGGGGGTCACGGTCTGGGACACGTCCTCACCAGTGGAGGGCGGGGGAGTGGGGTCAACGGGGTCGGTGGGGGGAGTGGTACCACTGCCGCCGCCGGAGCCACCATTTCCACCTTGGTTACCACCACCGGTAGCAGTTATGGTTAGAGTACCTGCCACGTATGTGATCTCATAATTGGCTGCATTTGCAGAGGTAATAGCTGCACCAGAGATATTGATAGCAATGGTTGTGGCTTCGGTTGCATCGCTGGGAGTAGAAGCATAAGTCAGCGTAGGTGCGGTTGTCAGTTCATCGTCATTAAGCAAACCTGTTACAGTGTAGGCGTCAGCAGCAGTCAAATCAGGTGCCTCGTCTCCTACTTTCATGGTCTGGTCTTTTGCCGTGATAGTAACAGGAGCCTTAGCAATCGTAAAGTTCAGGACTACATCTTCGGACGCATAGTCTTCACTATCTGCAACAGCAAAGGTTACCTTGTAGTTACCAGCAGCGGCAGGTGCAGAACCGAGAGCCGTTCCTTCGCTTGTTGCATAGGTGATTGTGACATCCTCAGTGGTGATGTCGTCTTTCCCGCTGACGGCCAATGTTCCAGTATAACCAGTCTGGGACTCACCAGTATAAACTAAGTCCTTGGCAGCAGAGACACCAGTAATCTCAACAACGGGCTTGTTTGTGTAGCTCAGGTTCAAAGTAACAGTGACAGAGGCATAATTAGTTGCATCGCTGGAGGTCAAGGTAATAGTATCACTGCCAGAGTCACCAGCACCTGTAAAATCGCCCTTGTATTCTAGGACAAGTTTGTCGTTTTCTACACTAGCAGTGTCCACAATTTTGAGACCATCAAAGGTACCAGTGAATGTGGGAGTACCGCCGAACGTTTTGGGAGATTCGGGGTAATTCGCCATATCGCTTAAGGCAAACTCGTTTTGACGTGATGCACCATCAGCAATAGAAACCAACTTGGTTGCGGTTAGGGTTAAAGCAGCAGCCTTATTGATATTCCCTTTCAATGTATTGGGAAGGGCACCATTAGAGAGCGTGTAGTTCTTCACACTGTCCTTCAAGGTGACAGTACCTGTAACAGCTTTCTCACCTGCGTTAGCATCTGCAAAGTTTGCTGTTACAGTATAGTCAGAGTCCGAAGTCAGAGTGTCGCCAGTAACTAAGCCATCAAACGCCACAGTCACAGCGGCAGTTGTGGTTCCGTCATAAGTTTTTGCGGTGACAGAGGTTCCATCAGCTTTAATAGTCAGCGCTTTCGGGGCAATCGTAAAGGAGTCAATTTCCAGAGCGGTAGCTGCTTCATAATTTTCGTTGGCAGCAACATCAATTTTGACAGTATAGGTGCCAGCGTCGGTGGGGGCAGTTGTAGAACCCACAGAAGCGGAACCACTATAATACTTTACGGTGACTGCACCAGCGTCCACACCTTCTTTAGCAGCAACAGTAGCTGTTTTTGCTGTTCCATCGTAGGTTAGATCACCCGTAGGAGCAGTGTAAGTGAAGTCCTCAGCGGTCAGAGTACCCTTTGTGGGGGTATCGGCTTCGGCGCGAGTGATGGTAACGGTGTAGGTTTTGGTTGTTTTACCATCTTCGGCTGTTACTACAACATTGATTGTGTTTTCACCAACGCTGAGGCTAATAGCTTTACTCGCTTGGCCACTTGTAACAGCATCCTCACCCACTTTTACAGTAGCATTTGTATTGTTAACAGTGGGCGTAACGGTGACGGAGTCTACAGTATTTGCGACTTCGGCTGTGTATGAGGTTGTTTGAGCGTTAAAATCCAGAGAGACACCGTTGCTTACATCCAGGGATTTGAGAGTTGCATCGTTGCTCTTAGCAGCTACAGTAACCTTTACATAAGTTTGGGCTGAATTGCTATCAGTAACTTCGACAAAATAGTCGGTTGTTGTTTCTAATTCTGCCGTAAAGGTCAGAGAAAGCACACCTTCCTCGTATGCAACAGTAGCAGTTGAATTATCAACAGAATTACCTGCTTCATCTTGGAGCACGAGAGAATTACTGTCAGCTGCCTTATCTAATTCTGTTTTAGCAGCAGTATCTTCGTCGCCGAGTGTGACACTATAAACTTTTTCAGCCCATGTGCCTGCTGTTTTGATTTCTTTCGCATCCGCAGGAGCTGTCGCAAATGCTGTCATCGGAAGCAAAGACATCATCATACAAAGAGCCAGAATACTTGCCAAAAATTTACGTCTCATGGGAAAAACCTCCTAAATAAAATTTTGACGTACTTGGGAAAAATCATTGGCTGGAGGTCCACGCAGACGTAGGCGCAGGGTAGGGCTTGCTCTGGGGCTGGTCGCCAGGGATGCGTGCACCATCCAAATCACCCCCTTATGTTGTATGCTCCCCCGCGGGCGGTCGTGCCCAGGGGTTTGTTCAGTATAGCGGCAATTTACAAAGTCAGTATACCAAAGGGGCTTGGAAAATTCAAGCCCCTTTGTGCAAAAATAGGAAATTTCTTTTCTTACGTTGTACTTACCTTATCTAAAATACCCGCCAGGTAGGCCAGAACCACCCCGTAATTGCATACGGGTACCCCCTGGGCCTGGGCTTGGTTAATGCGGCTGAGCACATGGCGGCGGTTGAACATGCACGCGCCGCAGTGGATCACCAGGTCGTAGGGGCGCAGGTCCTGGGGGAAGTCATTGCCCCGGACGAAGTCGATGGAAAGGCCCTGGCCCAGCTTTTTCCTAAGAAGGTTGGGAATCTTCACCCGGCCAATATCCTCCTCCTTGGGGGCGTGGGCGCAGGCTTCGGCAATGAGGATCTTGGACTGCTCCGTGAGATCGTCCATGGCCTTTGCCCCCGCCAGAAAGGCGTTGATATCCCCCTTGTACCCGGCGAACAGGATGGAGAAGGAGGTCAGCAGGCTTCCCTCCGGCTTGGCCTGGTACACCAGGGGAAACACCTGGGAGTCGGTGATGATGAGCTTGGGCGGATGGGCCAGGGAGCGGAGGCTGTCCTCCAGACAGTCGGCGGTACAACTCATCACCAGGCATTTCTTGTCCAGTAGCTCCCGGATGGTCTGCACCTGGGGGAGGATGAGCCGCCCGGTGGGGGCCTGGATGTCCTGGGGCATCACCAACAGCACCAGATCCCCAGCCTGGGCCAGGTCGCCGGTGATGGTCAAGTCCCAGAAGCTGTCGGGGGCCAGGCGGATCAATTCCTGACGCAGCTTGTCTACGTTTTCCCCTGTAGCAGCGCTGACGGGAAGGACGGGCTGTTTTATGGAATCAGAAATACGGGCCACCAGGGCGAGGGCGTCAGGCAAACTGTCACTCTTGTTCAGCACTGCCAAAACAGGGATTTTCTTCTCCCGCAATGCCTCCAACCAGCCGAGCTCCTGATCCGGCTGCCCCGTGAGCACCAGGACAGCCAGGTCCGTCTTGTCCAGCACCTGCCGGGTCTTTTCCACCCGCAGGAGCCCCAATTCACCGTCGTCGTCCAGCCCCGCTGTGTCGATAAACACCACCGGCCCCAGTCCCTGGAGCTCGAAGGATTTGTACACGGGGTCCGTGGTGGTGCCCGCCACCGGGGAGACCAGGGCGATACCCTGCCCAGTGAGGGCGTTGATGAGGGAGGACTTCCCCGCATTGCGCTTGCCGATGAGGGCGATGTGGAGGCGGCTGGCTCTGGGGGTAGATTGTATGCTCATGGGGGAGCTCCTTTCTGAACGGGAAACTGAGATTAAAGTTTTCGTCCACCTTTTTCAAAAGGTGGCGAGGTCCAGGAGCAGAGCTCCTGGCGGAGTGCAGAGGCAGCGCCTCTGCCGGGTCCGGGCAGCGCCCGCCTAGGCCGATGTTCCCCAGGAACAAGGCCCCTAACAGAAAAAATATAGGTGTACGACACTTGCACTTTGTGCTATACTAGATACAGTATACCGCCAACCAGCCCCGCGCAGTGATTAAATCACAGAAGCGATGGCTTTTCTGGCATATAATGAAAAAAACAAAAGAAAAGGGGGGAGTGCATTGAACCGCGAAGTGTCATTCTATCCATACCTTACGCCAGAGGAACAGGACCTGTTAGACCGCTCCATGAAGCGGGTGACGTTTCGGAAAGGACAGGTGATCCACCGCCACGGGGATAGCTGCGTGGGCTTAATTTTCATCCGTAGAGGCCGCTTGGCCTTTTCCGTCCTCTCCGAAGAGGGCCGGGAAATCACCCTCTTTCGCGTGGACAGCGGCGGCACCTGTATCCTCTCCGCCGCCTGCGTATTCCGGGGCATTGAAATGGAGAGCCAGATCACAGCGGAGACCAACACGGACATCTCCGTCCTCCCCGCACCAGTGTTGGCCCAGTTTATGGCCGAAAACGTGGAGGTGGAGCGGATCGTCTATAAACAGGCGGTGCAGCAGTACGCCGATGTGCTAAAAACCATGCAGCAAATCGTCTTTTTCAGCCTGGAAAAACGCCTGGCCTCTTTTCTGCACAGCGAAAGTGAACGGCGTGGCTCCCCGGCCTTCTCCATGACCCATGAGCAGATCGCCCGCTGCATCGGCTCCTCCCGCGAGGTGGTCACCCGTACCTTGAACCAGTTCGCCACCCGTGGCATCGTAGCCTTAGGGCGGGGTACCATCACCATTTTGGATCAGGATGCACTGAAGGAACTTTTGAATGGAGGGAAGCAGCAATGAACCGAGATTTTGAGTTTTTCAACCCCACCCAGGTGTTCTTTGGCAAAACCGCTATGGACAGCCTCCCCGCCGCTTTGGAGATGTTCGGGGAGAACGTCTTGCTGGCCTACGGAGGCGGTTCCATCAAGGCCAACGGCGTCTACGACCAGGTGATGGCGGCCTTGCAGCAGGCAGGGAAGCGGGTGACAGAGTTCACCGGCATCATGCCCAACCCCACCTATGCCAAAGTCCTGGAGGGTGGCGCCCTGGCCCGTCAGTGCAAGGCAGACTTGATCCTGGCGGTGGGGGGAGGGTCCGTCATGGACTGCGCCAAAGCGGTGGCCATTGCCGCCGTGGAGGACGGCGACCTCTGGACGAAATACTGGGTGGAGAAGCGGGCGCTGGACTGTATGCCCATCCCCGTGGGGGCTATCGTGACCATGGTGGGCACCGGCTCGGAGATGGATGGAGACGCAGTGGTCACCAATGAGGAGACCCTGAAAAAGACCTCCTGCTGGGACTATGCCCTCTATCCCAAATTCGCCATTTTGAACCCAGAATTTACCTATAGCGTGCCGGAATATCAGATGGTTTCTGGCATTTTCGATATCCTGTCTCACATCATGGAGATTTATTTCAGCCCAGAGGATGAGGACAACATCTCTGACGATTTCGCGGAAGCGCTGATGAAAAGCGTGATCCGGAATACCGCTGTGGCCCTGGAAAACCCCAGGGACTACACCGCCCGGAGCAACCTCATGTGGGCCTCCACCCTGGCCCTCAGCGGCATTCTGTCCCCCTCCAAGCGGGAGGATTGGGAGGCCCATCAAATCGAACACCAGTTGGGGGCCTATTATGACTGCGCCCATGGTATGGGTTTGGCAGCGGTATCCCCGGCTTACTATCGCCTGATCTGCCCCTACGGCCTGCCTAAGTTCAAACGTTTCGCCGTAAATGTCTGGGGCGTGGACTCGGCAGGGAGGCTCGACCAAGCTGTGGCCCTGGAGGGCATTGACGCCCTGGCGGCGTTTATTCGGGACAGCCGTATGACCCCAAACCTTCGGGCCTTGGGCATCACCGATGACAGCAAGTTCCAAGAAATTGCCAATAGCTGCAACCTGCGCAAGGGCGGCTACCACACGCTGACCCGGCAGGAGATTTTGCAAATTCTGAAGGACAGCTTTTGAGGTGATAGATACACTATAAGACAGCAAAGGAATTCTGTCAATGGGGAGGAATTTGTTATGACTGACTTGATCCAGGCGGTTCACCGGACTGCCGTCAAAGGGGCAGAAAACCCCTTTGACCTACATACAGCCCAAGCGGCCCGGAAATTTCACAGCAGTTTTCCAGAATATCAACCCACGCCGTTGCTGCGGTTGTCATCGTTGGCCTCTTCCTTGGGGATAGCAGCGCTCTATGTGAAGGATGAGAGCCAGCGCTTTGGCTTAAACGCCTTTAAGGTTCTAGGCGGCAGCCATTGTATTGGCCGCTACATTGCCCGGCGGCTGGGGGCGGAGGAGTTATCCTACCAACAACTGACCAGCCCAGAGGTTCGGGAAAAGCTGAAGGGCCTTACCTTTGTCACCGCTACCGACGGCAACCACGGTCGGGGCATCGCCTGGACCGCCGCCCGCCTGGGGCTGAACAGCGTGGTTTATATGCCCAAGGGTAGCGCCCAGGAGCGGTTGGAGAATATCCGTGCCCTGGGGGCGGAGGCGTCCATTACCCCGTGGAACTATGACGACGCAGTTCGCTTCGCCTGCCAGCAGGCAGAGGAAAACGGCTGGGTTTTTGTGCAGGACACCGCTTGGCCTGGATATGAGGAGATGCCCACTTGGATCATGGAGGGCTATACCACATTGGCCTTAGAAGCGGTGGAGCAGTTGGGAGAAATGCGGCCTACGCATCTGTTCCTCCAAGCCGGCGTAGGGGCTATGGCCGGTGCCGTGGCGGGCTTTTTTGCCAACTATTATGGGAAGGACTGCCCCATCATCACCGTGGTGGAGCCCAACAAAGCCGACTGCATCTTCCGTACCGCCCAGGCAAATGACGGGACCCTGCGCAACGTGACGGGTGATATGGACACCATCATGGCGGGGCTGGCCTGCGGGGAGCCGTGCAGCATTGGCTGGGCGGTTTTGAACGCCTGGGGTCGCAATTTCCTGTCTGTACCCGATACCATCGCCGCCAAGGGAATGCGGGTCCTGGGCAACCCCATAGGGGATGATTCCCGCATCATTTCTGGAGAGAGCGGCGCTGTGACCACTGGCCTAGTGGCGGAGCTGATGCAAAATCAGAACCTGTCTGACCTACGCGAGCAACTGGAACTGACGCGGGATTCCAGGATTTTGTGTATCTCCACCGAGGGAGATACCGACCGGGACAATTATCGACGCATCGTTTGGGATGGACGCTATCCCAACGTTTGAATGAATGGGGCCTTTCCAAGAGGAAGGGCCCCATTTTCCATGACAGAAAAAGAAAAACTTGACAAATAGAATCACCCTCTCTATAATTAAACCTATAGTTTAATTATAGAGAGGGTGATTCCTATGGGAAGAAGAAAAAAGGAGCCCAGAAGTGTCCATCGAAAAGTCATCGCCGCTGCCGCCTCACGTCTGTTTCAAGAGAAAGGCGTTCCCGCAACTTCCATGGACGACATTGCCAAGGAGGCGGGATATAGTAAGGCTACCCTGTATGTGTATTTCAGCAACAAGGAGGAGATCGTAGCCATTCTGGCGCTGGAAAGTATGCGAAAACTCTATCACTATATTTCTGAGGCCATGGAACAGGAGACTGACACACGAAAGCGATATGATCTAATTTGCCAGGGACTAGTCAAATATCAAGAGGAATTTCCCTTCTATTTCAACATGGCGCTGAAAGAAATCAACATCAATTTTGAAAGCATAGAGGACCCGGAGGAGGCGGAAACGTACCGGGTAGGGGAGGACATCAACGAAAAAATCAAGGAATTTTTACAGGATGGTATAAGCTGCGGGGCACTACGAGAAGGGTTGGAACCATTGCCCACGATTTTTGCCTTTTGGGGTAGTGTATCGGGCCTGATCCAGTTGGCCGCGAACAAAGAAATCTACATAAAACGTGCCATGGGCTTTTCCAAACTGCAATTTCTGTCATTTGGTTTCGATCTACTTTACCGCAGTATTGTGTCTGTAAAGTTATAAAACTTTACATGCGTTGGAATACAAGGAAAAATCAAGGAGGAAAACTATGAAAAATAAGAAAAAATTACTTTGGATTGTTGCGATTTTTGTACTGATCGGGATCATTGCGCTGGCAATTTATTTGAAAAGTGTGGAGGATTATAAACGGGCGGTGGCTGAAATTTCCTTTTCGCCAGTTTCTCTTTCCGCGGTTTCCGATGGTGTTTATACCGGTGAATGTGATGTCGAGTTTATCTATGCGAAGGTTTCTGTCACGGTGGAAAATGGGAAACTCACTGACATTGCGATTCTGGAACATAAGAATGGGCGGGGCGCTGCTGCGGAAAGCGTGGTCGATGAGATGATGAAGAAACAGTCAGTAGATGTTGATACGGTATCAGGGGCTACAAATTCCAGCATCGTGTTAAAGAAAGCAGTGGAAAATGCCTTGCAAGAGGGACTGTCACACTAAAAAAAGGGTGTGGCATTAGGGTGCCACACGAAAAGAGCGTTGGAGGGGCTGGGGATTCTTGTGCTTGTATAGTTCATAGCTGCCGATGGTCAGCAGAGGTAGGACATATACGGTAAAAAAGCCCCAGCATATCGTTCCATAGCCCTTGGCAATCAGTGCGGACAGGCCAAAGTTTGAAACGGAGATTCCCACGGTCACGGCTGCAATGGCCACTAGGGCACGCATCCAAAGGGGACAGCTTCCAAAACTATGGCACAGCGCAACCTCGACCCGGTCGTCCAGGGCTTTGATGAAACCGGTGCCGGTCTCGATAAGGGTGCCAAAAAGGACGATTTCAAAGAGCCAATACATCCAGTCCATATTCAAATGTTCAAAGATTACGGCAATGGGAAGCTGTGCGGCCACCACGGCAGATAGGTCACAGCCCATGGCCAACAGGAGGAGCAGGGCAGGGAGGACGCCGATCACACCAGCCAACGCCCCACAGAGAACCGCTTCCCGCTGACTCTGTGCTTCTTGGACAGTATAGAGCAAAGCGGGGACGATGCCAAGATTATAAAAAGCATATTGCATCCCACTGGAAAACCAACCGGGGGCAATCTCCACCTTTGCCAACTCGCCGCAGATGTTGCCGCCGAATTGGCAAAATACCAGCAGCAGGAACAGGGCATACACTGCGTGTAGCACCCACGACCACAGGGACAGCGCTTTTTCCACCGCCTGGGTCCCTGCCGTAACCAAAAGCACGATGCAGACAGAGAGGAACAAGACGCCGGTGGAAGCATGAAGCCCAGTGAGACTTTCCACCATACGCCCAGCAGTGGCGTTGATGACCCCCAACACCATGAGCATCATGGCGATATAGCACAGCTCGTAGAGCATGCTAAATCGCCCCAATAGCCGGACCATCATGGAGCGATAGTCAAAGGTGCGGAAGGTTTGGGCAAAGGCAAAGGTGATGGCGCAGATCACAGACCAGACCACTAAGGTAACAAGCATGGCGAGCAGTCCGCCCGCCATGCCTTTTTTCGCAAAGTATGCTGTGATCTCCGCACCGGTGCCATACCCGCCGCCAATCACCACAGATTGAAACACGAAACCAGGGACAAGATAGCGCAAAAAGCCCTTTTTCAAACCAAAGCTCCTTTCCGTAACATAAAACAAGGTCGTAGGAAGGGAGGGCCTTTGACGCAAAAATACCAACGAAGTTTACCAGCCTGCCCGGTAGGCCAGGACATCGTCCGGGATTCGTCCAGCCTCAAAATCATCCATCGCCGCGTCCAAAATGGCAAAGCCTTTCTCCAACAGCTCCGGTTCGATGTTTAGCGGTGGCTGGATCCGCAAGACATGCCCCGCCAGAGAGATGAGCACCAAGCCCGTCTGGTAACAGCGAAACAGGATCTTGAATACACCGTCCGGGTCTGGCTGCCCCTGGGACGTCTGAATCCCGATGCCCATAGAAAGCCCTAAGTTCCGCGTGAAGGCAATGATGGTGGGATGGGCTTTTTTGAGCTGTGCAGCCAGGGTCTCCGCCAAGCTGATGTTGGCGGAGAGACGGGTTTGAAACTCCTCACTTTGGTAGTAGTCAAAGGCCGCGCTTCCGGCGGCGCAGGCAATGGAATTGCCCGCTAGGGTAAAGGCGTGGGCAGGGGCGGGGAGGCAGTCCATAATCTCTGTCTTCCCCATAAACGCGCCCAGTACCAACCCGGCCCCTACGGATTTCCCCAAAACGATACCGTCGGGAACGATGCCGTAATGCTCAATGGAAAAGAAGGGCCCGGTGCGGTAAAAGCCCTGCTGGACCTCATCGGAAATGAAAAGGATTCCGTTGGCCTGGCACAGTGCATAGAGCTTTTCCATGAAAATGGGGTGGGCAGGGAGGATGCCGCCATCGCCTTGCACCGGTTCGATGATGACCGCAGCCACCTCTCCCACAGGGAGATAGGAGGCAAAGGCAGTTTCCATCTGCGTCAGGCAATCCCGCGCCACAGTTTCATCGTCCTGGTCCATGCCAAAGAAGGGGAAGGCATAGACTTCTGGCAGGAAGGGCCCCATTTTTTCATGGACCCTGGTGGAGCAGGTGGTGAGGGTAGCGGCGCCGTAGGTGCTGCCGTGGTAGCCGTTCACAAAGACGATGATCTTTTGCCGTCCCGTGTAGGCACGGGCGAACTTGATGGCAGCGTCATTCCCGTCGGACCCGCAGTTGCCAAAGCAGACCTTGGCGGGCACCCCGCCGGGGTAGACGGAGACCAAGCGTTCCGCATACGCAATGCTCTGCTGATTGTAGCAATAGGCCTGGGTGTACTGGGTGAATTTCTCCAACTGTGCTTGGATCGCCTGAGTAATCACGGGGTGCGAACTGCCCAGGTTCAGAGAAGAGGCGCTGGAGAGAAAGTCAATGAACTGGTTGCCGTCGGCGTCGGTAAGGATGCTCCCTTTACAGTTCTCCACCACCAGGGGAAAATAGGACAGATGCTGACAGGGCGCAATCACTTTTTTGTCTCGCGCAATGAGCGCTTCGCAGCGTTGGATCGCCATGGAAACGACACTTCCTTGCTCATAGTGTATTGTGTAAAGGCCTGGAACATGCCAGGTAAACCTTCAGTTTTGGGGCACTTTGTCTTTGATGGAACGGGCAAGATAAATGAAGGGGGTATCTGCTACGCTGGTGACAATGTAGATCACATAACTGGAAATACAGATGGAAACCAAAGTCCCGATGCTATAAAGCCCATAGAACGCGCCGAAGTTGAACAGTACAGCGTTGAAAAATTGAGAAATCAAGGTGGAGCCGTTGTTGCGCAGCCAGAGAAAACGCTGGCTGTCGCCCCACTTTTTGGAACTAAAGGCCCACCACTTGTGATAGAGCCACACGTCAAAACGCTGGGTGATGGCATAAACCAGCAGGCTGGCCAGCATGACTCTGGGGGTGTTTTGGAAGATGGCCGTAATGCTGGGGGCAGCCCAGTCGTTGGGAGAGGGGGTGTACAACAGCCAGGACTGAGAGAGGATAATAAAGGCGATGGTGGTGACCACACCCAGGGTAACGGCCCGGTTGGCCTCTTTCTTTCCGGCCACCTCACTGAGAATATCCGTAGCCAAGAAGGTGGAGGCAAAGATGACATTGCCTAAGGTCTGCTCCATGCCAAAGGCATCCACCACCAACAGAACCTCAATGTTGGAGGCGATGGTGGCAAAAACGCTCCAGCAATAGATGCCGATGGTGCCAAATAGACGGTAAAAAAGCAGCAGGCCGCCAAAAATCACAAGCAGGCTGCCAATGAGAAGAAATTCATTCCACATAGTTTTGCGTGTCTCCTATCTGTGTGTTTCTCTATCTATGATCATCCCAGGCGGGTCGTTTTACAAATGCTAGGGAGCAATTCAAAGCGGGACGCCATGAGTTTTCGTTATCATAGCACATTGCCCAGGAAAAGTAAACCCTGGGAAGAAAATTGGAACAGATGGCGTTCATCCAATGGCTGTGCCTCCTATTTTTTGAATAACTGGCACGGAAATCTTGCAACTTTTGTGCAAAGACGATATAATACAATCAAATCACTTGCAAAAGTGAAGAAAGAGAGAAAGGCGGGTGACGGTATGGACAACCAGTATGTGATCGAAATGCTTCACATCACCAAGGAGTTTCCAGGCATCAAGGCCAACGACGATATCACCCTACAGTTGAAAAAGGGGGAAATCCATGCACTGTTGGGAGAGAACGGTGCGGGGAAATCCACCCTTATGTCCGTACTCTTCGGGCTCTACCAACCAGAGAGCGGAGAGATCCGAAAGAACGGGCAGAAGGTGACCATCAACAACCCCAACGACGCCACCGCCCTTGGCATCGGCATGGTCCATCAGCACTTTAAGCTCATCGAAGTTTTTTCTGTGTTGGACAATATCATCCTGGGTGCGGAAAACACAAAACTGGGCTTTTTGCAAAAAAAGGAAGCCCGCCAAAAAGTTGCGGCCCTCTCTGAGCGCTACGGTCTCAAGGTCGATCTGGACGCTAAAGTGGAGGACATCTCCGTGGGGATGCAACAGCGGGTGGAGATTTTGAAAATGCTCTATCGGGACAACGAAATTTTGATTTTCGACGAGCCCACCGCAGTGCTCACTCCCCAAGAAATCGACGAGCTGATGGTGGTGATGAAAAACCTGGCAGGGGAGGGGAAATCCATCCTGTTCATCTCCCACAAGCTCAACGAGATCATGTCCGTGTCCAACCGCGTCTCCGTGCTGCGGAAGGGGCGGTATATGGGCACTGTGGAGACCAAGGAGACGGACAAGCAATCCCTATCCAACATGATGGTGGGCCGCCCGGTGCAGCTGGAAGTGAGCAAGGAGGAGGCAAAGCCCACCGACGTCGTGCTCAGTGTCCGGGACCTGCGGGTTCCCTCCAGAATACACAAGAACGACGCGGTGTGCGGCGTCAGCTTCGACGTGCGCGCCGGGGAGATCGTCTGTCTGGCAGGGATCGATGGGAATGGACAGACGGAGCTGATCTATGGTCTCACAGGCTTGGAGAAATGTTCCGGTGGGACCATAGCACTGTGCGGAAAGGAAATTTCTCACAGTTCCGTCCACCACCGCCTGGAAAATATGAGCCATATCCCGGAGGACCGGCACAAACATGGTTTGGTGCTGGACTTTACCTTGGAGCAAAACCTAGTCCTGCAACGGTTCCAAGACCCGCGGTTTCAAAAAATGGGCTTTATCAAGCGGGATGCGGTCCGGGCCTATGCCCAGGAGCTCATCGAAAAATTTGACGTCCGCAGTGGTCAGGGATCTGTAACCATCTCCCGCAGTATGTCCGGCGGCAATCAGCAAAAGGCCATCATTGCGCGGGAAGTGGACCGTGACAAGCCTTTGATCGTGGCCGTTCAGCCCACCCGCGGCCTGGATGTGGGGGCCATTGAATATATCCACAACGAATTGGTGCATGAGCGGGACCAGGGCAAAGCCATCCTGCTGGTCTCCCTAGAGCTGGAAGAGGTCATGAGCCTGTCCGACCGCATCCTCGTCATGTATGAGGGGGAAATTGTCGGGGAACTAGACCCCAAGAAAACGAACCTGCAAGAGCTGGGCCTTTACATGTCCGGCGCTAAGCGGCAGGGGAAGGAGGAAGCGGGATGAAAAAGAGTTCCTCTCTGTTGGAGAAGGATGCCACACGTTCTGTCCTGGCCTCCATCCTATCTATTTTTATCGGTTTGGCGGTGGGCTGTCTCATCGTTTTGATCGTAGGTGTCACCAGTAAAGGCCTAAGCCTTTCCAGCGCGTGGGACGGCATCCGTCTGATTTTCGGCGGCCTGTTCAGCACCGGGCGGGACAGCGCTGGAAGCCTGACCTTTGGCTTTAACCCCACAAACATCGGGAACATGCTCTTCCGGGCAACACCCTTGATTCTCACGGGTCTGTCCGTGGCGGTGGCCTTCAAGACCGGCCTGTTCAACATCGGCGCACCGGGCCAATATCTCATGGGTACCATGGCAACCTTGATGCTGGCTCTGGGCATTCCCTCAGAGTCCGTCCCTCCGGCGCTGATTTGGATCATCGCTTTCCTGGGCGGCTGTTTGGCCGGGGCCCTTTGGGGAGCGATTCCCGGCCTATTGAAAGCATTCCTGAACATCAATGAGGTTTTGGCCTGTATCATGACCAACTGGCTGGCGGCCAATTTGGTGACCTGGCTCTTTGATATCAGCAAATTCAAGAACGTCACAGAAAATACAAAATCGGGATACATCTATAAGACGACCTTCAACGGGGTGGCTACACCCAAGATGGGATTGGATAAGATTTTCCCCAACTCCCAGGTCAATATGGGTATCCTTGTGGCTATCGCCATTGCCATCCTGGTGTATGTGATCATGAACAAGACCACCCTGGGCTATCAGCTGAAAGCCTGCGGGGCCAACCGTCATGCGGCCCGCTATGCCGGGATCCAGGACCGGCGCAATATCGTGCTCTCCATGGCCATTGCGGGGACGCTGTCCGCTGCCGGAGCTTCCTTATACTATCTCTCCGGGAACACGGAATTTTTCTGGTCCACCTATCAGTCCCTGCCGGGGACAGGCTTCAACGGTATCCCGGTGGCACTGTTGGCGGCCAACAACCCCATCGCGGTGATTTTCACCGGCTGCTTCATGTCGATGCTGGACATCTCCGGTTTGCAGCTCACCAATCTTACCGCTTACAACGAGTACATTACCAACGTGATCATTGCCACCATCGTTTACCTGAGTGCCTTCTCCCTGGTCATTAAAATGCTCATCGGCGGCCGAAAAAAGAAAAAGGTCTTGGAGGCCGCCAACGGAACCGGTCCAGACGGCGACCCGGCTGGAAAACCGGGGCTAGAAACAAAGGATGCGAACGCTGACGGCGGGAAAGGAGGCGACGAGGTATGACGTTCCTGGTACAGCAGACCTTGATTTATGCCGTTCCGCTGATGATCGTTGCTCTGGCAGGTGTGTTCGCGGAGCGAAGCGGCATCATCAACCTGGCGCTGGAAGGTATCATGATTTTCGGCGCATTCATCGGTGTCCTCTTCGTCCGCACCATGCAGGGGGCAGCAGTCTTTGAGGCAGCCAAAGCCTCTGGGGATTGGCTGACCCTGCAAGGCTTGGAGCTTTTGGCCATGCTGATGGCGGCGGTAATGGGCGCGATCTTCTCCCTGCTGCTCTCCTTCGCCTCCATCAATCTCCGGGCCGATCAGACCATCGGCGGTACTGCCCTGAACCTGTTGGCCCCGGCCCTGGTGCTGTTCTTCATCCGGATCATCGCCAACCAGAATATCCTACAAATGGCATCGGGAGACTCCGCCAGTTGGTTCATGATCAAGAAGTCCACCTTGGGCTTTCCGGCCGACGCAGAGCTTGGCTTTTTCCTCAATACTTTCTTCAATAAAGTCTACCTGGCCACCTACATCTGCATCATTATTTTCGTCATCCTCTCTGTCATCCTCTATAAGACCCGTTTCGGTCTGCGGCTGCGCTCCTGCGGCGAGAACCCCCAGGCGGCGGACTCTTTGGGGATCAACGTCTACAAGATGCGGTATGCCGGCACCACCATTTCCGGTGCCTTGGCCGGCATGGGCGGTTTCGTCTACTCTCTGACCACCGCCAACTGTACCGCCAACGGGGATGTGGCCGGTTTCGGCTTTCTGGCCCTGGCCGTTATGATCTTTGGCAACTGGAAACCCCTGAACATTGCCGGGGCATCCCTGCTCTTCGGCCTATTTAAGTGCATTGCAGCTAGCTATGCCAGCATTGATATCAACGGTGATGGCGTATGTGTTTTGGCGGAAATTGGGATCAGCACCCACTTCTACCGTATGCTGCCCTATCTGATCACTTTGGTGGTTTTGGCCTTTACCTCCAAAAGCTCCAGAGCACCCAAAGCCGAGGGAATCCCCTACGACAAGGGCGCACGCTAGACCAGTTTTCAACCTAGCCTCCGTGATGCGGGGAGACCCGCCCATCACGGAGGCTTTTTGCTGCCAATGCTGCCTTGAAATCCCCGTGGTTTCGGAGTATAATAGGCTATCAATGGGAAAGATTTCTACGCAAGCGCCGGGGACTGCCTGCCGGTGCGGAACAGGAGGAAGGTACATGGCGTTCACTTTACAGGATTATCTCGCGTCCCTTCAGGGGAAGCGTGTAGCCGTGATCGGCATTGGAGTCTCTAACACACCTTTGATTAAAACGCTGCTGTCGGCGGGGATTTCCGTCACTGCCTGCGATAAAAATAAGCGGGAGGCCTTTGGTCCTCTGGCAGATGAGTTGGAATCCTTAGGGGCAGAGCTCCATTTGGGGGAGACCTACTTGGAGGGCTTGGATCAGGACGTGATTTTCCGATCCCCTGGCATTCGCCCGGATATCCCGCCCTTCCTGGCGGCCATAGAGAAGGGGAGTGTGCTGACCTCGGAGATGGAGGTGTTCTTCCAGGTCTGCCCCTGTAAGATCATTGCGGTCACCGGCAGTGACGGAAAAACTACCACCACCACCCTGATTTCCGAAATGCTAAAGGGGGCAGGCTATACCGTCCACCTGGGGGGCAACATCGGTAAGCCCTTGCTCTCCGAGGCAGGGGAGATGGGGCGTGAGGACATCGTTGTGCTAGAGCTCTCCTCCTTCCAGCTCATGACCTTGCAGGCCAGCCCCGATATCGCTGTTTTTACCAACCTCTCTCCCAACCATCTGGATATCCACAAGTCCATGGAGGAATACACCCTGGCCAAGGAAAATATCTTCACCCACCAGGGCCAGGACGGCATTGCCATCTTCAACCGGGACAATGCCCTTACCCAGGAAATGTCCAGTCGTACCTCTGGAAAGGCCTTGTTGTTCAGCCGCCAAGGGCCGGTAGAAAACGGCGTATTTGTGAAGGATGGAACCATCGTTGTGTCTATGGATGGACAGCAGCGGCAACTATTTTCCACGGACCGAATCTTGATTCCAGGGGAACACAATGTGGAAAACTATCTGGCCGCCATTGCCGCCGTACAGGGTTTGGTGTCAGATGCCGTGATTTTGCACACGGCGGAGAATTTCCTCGGTGTAGAGCACCGCATTGAGTTAGTGCGTAGCCTACATGGCGTGCGCTATTATAATGATTCCATCGCCTCCAGCCCCACCCGTACCATCGCGGGCCTGCGCTCCTTCCGGCAGAAGGTGATTTTGATTGCCGGTGGCTATGATAAAAAGATTCCCTTCGATACCTTGGGCCCAGAGGTCCAGGCTCATGTAAAGACTTTGGTCTTGACAGGCCATACGGCGGAGAAAATTCGCCAGGCTGTGGTTTCTTACCCAGGGTATCAGGAAGGCCAGCCGGAAATCGTAATGGAGGATGAGTTCCGTCAAGCGGTTCTGGCAGCACGGGACAGAGCACAGGAAGGGGATATCGTGATCCTTTCCCCGGCCTGCGCCTCCTTTGACCACTTCAAAAATTTCGCCCAGCGGGGAGAAATTTTCAAAGATATCGTCCGGGGCCTGGATTGATCGTAACGGAAATGGGCAAAGGCCCAGGGAGGTTTTTTATGGATATGCAAGAGAGCTTGGCCGCCCTGTGCGCCTGCTCTGGCCCGTCAGGGCGGGAGGGAGATGTCCGTGCCCTTGCCATGGAACTGCTGCAACCGCTGGTGGATGAGGTGTGGGCCGACCCTTTCGGTAACATCGCCGGGGTGCGCCGCTGCGGCCGGGAGAACGCCAAGCGGGTGGTGCTGGATGCCCATTTGGATGAGGTAGGCTTGGTGATTACCGGCGCGGAAGAGGGCTTTTTGCGCTTTCGTGCCGTGGGCGGTATTGACCCCAGGATGCTACCCAACCGGGAGGTCACGCTCATGACCCAGCCGCCTACCTTCGGCCTGGTGGCCGTGCTGCCGCCCCATGTGCAAAAACCGGGGGATGGGGACAAGAGTGTGCCCCTCTCCAAGCTATACATCGACGCGGGATTGACCCAGGAGGGAGGGGAAGCCCTGGTCGGGACCTTTGCTGTCCCCAGGGGGCAGTGCCGCCAACTTTTGAACCAGCGGCTCAGTGCCAAAGCCATGGATGACCGGGCCGGCTTCGTGACCCTGCTGCGTACGGCGGAGCTTTTGAAGGATGTTCCCCTGGATGTGGACCTTTACATCCTAGGCAGCAGCCGGGAGGAGGTCAACGGTGGTGGCGCTCTAGTGGGTGCATACTCCATTGCGCCCCACTGCTTTGTGGCCGTGGACGTCACCCACGCCCGTACCCCAGACGGCCCCAAGGAAGGGACCTTTTCCCAGGGAAAGGGGACGGTAATCGGCATCGGGCCCAACATTACCCGATGGATGGGTGCGCGTTTGGTGGAAAAAGCGAAGGAGCGGGAAATCCCTTGGACCTCGGAGGTCATGACCGGCCACAGTGGCACCAACGCTTGGCGTGTGCAGACTGCCAGGGAGGGGATCGCCACCGCTGTCCTCTCCCTGCCTTTGAAGTATATGCACAGCCCGGTGGAGACGCTAGACTGGTCTGACCTGGAATCCACAGCGGCCCTTCTCGCCGCATTTGTCCAGGATTTGGAGAAGGAGGGAGGGGCCTACCTTGCTGATTGATAGCTTAAAAGAACTGTGTGCCCTGCCAGGTGTCTCCAGCCATGAGGATGCTGTCCGCAATTATATCCAAGGGCAGGCGAGGCCCTGTGCCCACAGCATCTGTACAGACAGCATGGGGAACCTTATCGTGGAAAAACGAGGGGCCATTCCCGGCGGGAAAAAGCTTATGCTGGCAGCCCACATGGATGAGGTTGGGCTGATGGTCCACACCATCACCGACGAGGGCTTTTTGAAATTCGATACCGTGGGCGGCATTGACCGCCGGATTTTGGTGGGGAAACCGGTTCTGGTTGGGGAGAAGCGTTTGCCCGGTGTCGTGGGGCTGAAGGCCTACCATTTGACCACTGGGGAAGAGCGGAAAAAACTACCCAAACGCCAGGATTTTTACATTGATATCGGGGCCAAGGACGGGGAAGAGGCCAAGGTCTACGTTTCCCCCGGAGACGTGGCGGTGTTTGACACGGACGTTTTGGGATTTGGCAATGGTTTTCTCAAGGCCAAGGCCATTGATGACCGCATCGGCTGTGCTGTGATGCTAGAGCTATTGAGAGAGCCCCTTCCCATGGACTGCACCTTTGTTTTTACCGTCCAGGAAGAGGTGGGCACCCGTGGGGCCTTTGGGGCAGCGTTCTCCGTCACCCCGGACATCGCCCTGGTTCTGGAGGGAACCACCGCCGCGGACCTACCGGATATGGAGGGGCGACAGCGGGTGTGCGCCCCTGGTAAGGGACCGGTGATTCCGTACATGGACGGCGGGACCGTCTATGACCGGGGACTGTTTGAGCTGCTCCGAACTCTAGCCCAGGAAAATGACATTCCCTGGCAGACTAAGGAATATCTCTCTGGTGGAACCGATGCCGCCGCCATTCAACGCAGCAAAGCCGGAGTACGGGTGGGGGCCATTTCTGCGGCAGTGCGGTATTTGCACACCCCGTCCAGCGTGGTTTCCCTAGAGGACTGCCAGCATATTTTGACCTTGGCCCGGCTGTTTCTGTCCGCCGTGGCAGCTATGGAGTGAGGAGAAAGCATGGATTATTTGACGACATTACAAATGCTCAATGACTGCCACGGGCCCTCTGGAGATGAGGGACAGGTAGCCGCGACGTTGCAGCGGTTGGCGGAACCCTACGCTGACGCATGCAGGATAGATACCATGGGTAACCTCATCGTTCATAAGAAGGGGCCAGGCCCCAAAGTGATGATCGCCGCCCACATGGACTCTATCGGCCTCATCGTGACCCATATTGAAAAGGAAGGCTATCTTTCCTTTGGGAAACTGGGGGGACTCCATCCGGAGAGCATCCTCCATACCCCGGTTCGATTCAAAAATGGGGTGACTGGCGTGATTGCCTTGCGGCAAAAAGTTGCTGCAAAAGATATGACGCTTCAAGACCTCTATGTGGATATTGGCGCGAGAAATGAGGAGGAGGCCCGGCACCTAGTACAGGTAGGGGATACGGCGGTTTGTGGAATGCCACCCTTCGCCATGGGCTCCCACATCGTCTCCCCCTATTTGGACAACCGTATCTCCTGTGTTGCCCTGTTGGATGCGTTGCGCTCTATCGAACATCATACCAGCGACCTATACTTTGTCTTTACCGTTCAGGAGGAGTTGGGCCTTCGGGGCAGTAAGCCGGTGGCCTACGCCATCGATCCAGATTACGCCATTGCGGTGGATGTGACGGCGGCCGAGGAACTGGACGACCAGCACAGGGGAAGCTGTGTATTAGGCGGAGGCGCTGCCATCAAAGTGATGGATACCTCCATCGTTTGTCCCCCGGAAATGGTAGAATTGTTGACGAATTTGGCTCTGAAAAGGGAAATCCCTTTCCAGAAGGATATTCTCACCGCTGGCGGCACGGACGCCGGGTCCATTCATTTGACAAGAGCAGGGGTCCTCACCGGTGGGATTTCGATTCCCTGCCGCTATGTCCACTCGCCGGTGGAAATGGCGGATACGGAAGATGTGTCGGCGGTCTCCCGCCTCATCACCGCCTTTGCCCAGGAAAAACTATAACGATAAAAATAAAGGATGTAAAAACCTATGCCTTTACAGCTTAGTAATCGGGTCCGTGCCCTGGGAAAACAGGCCCAGGATGCCTTGGCCCAGCAGTTCGCCCACATCGACGAAATCGCGGAGATCAACACCCAAAAAGTCCTCTCCGCCTTCCATACCCATAAAGTTTCTGAAGCCTTTTTCCAGGGAAGTACCGGCTATGGCTATGACGACCTGGGGCGGGATACCTTAGGGGCTATTTATGCCGATATTTTCGGCACCGAAGACGCCATGGTGCGCACCACCTTCGTCAACGGTACCCACGCCATTGCCTCCGCGCTCTACGGTGTTCTCCGGCCGGGAGATGTGCTGCTCTCTGCCATTGGCGCACCTTATGACACCTTACAGAGCGTGATTGGGATTACCGGCAACGGAAACGGTTCCCTGAAAGAGTTCGGCGTAACCTACCGGCAGGTGGATCTGACTGCCGATGACACACCGGACCTGCCCGGTATCGTTCAGGCGGTGCAAGATGAAACGGTGAAAGCCGTGCTGATCCAGCGCTCCCGTGGCTATGCCACCCGCGCCTCTCTTTCCGTGGATGAAATCCGAGAAATCTGCGCAGCCATCCGCACAGTTCGGCCTACTGTCAACATTTTAGTGGATAATTGCTACGGTGAATTTGTGGAGACCATAGAACCCTCCCAGGTGGGGGCGGATTTGATTATGGGTTCTCTCATCAAAAACCCCGGCGGGGGACTGGCTCCCATGGGGGGGTATGTGGCTGGCAGGAAAGACCTGGTGGAGAGCGCCGCCATGCGTATGACCGTTCCTGGGATCGGCCGGGAGTGTGGTGCCAGCTTGGGCACCAATCGAGCCCTCTACCAGGGGCTATTTCTCGCCCCCCATACGGTAGCCCAGGCCACCAAAACAGCGGTCTTTGCCGCCAAGGTCATGGAACTGTTGGGGTATCGTACCAGCCCCACATCCCAGGATGTCCGCCACGATATCATTCAGATGATCCACCTGGAAAAACCGGAGGCAGTGGAAAAATTCTGTCAAGGGATCCAATCCGGTGCGCCGGTGGATTCCTACGTTACCCCCGTCCCCTGGGATATGCCCGGCTACGACTGCCCGGTCATTATGGCCGCTGGAGCTTTCATTCAGGGCGCCTCCATTGAGCTCTCCGCCGATGCCCCCATGCGTCCGCCCTATACGGTCTATATGCAGGGGGGGCTGACCTATGAATCCGGAAAATTGGGCATCTTGTTGGCTGCCCAAGCACTTTTGGGGGAATGATCTCTGTGGATGTTCATGCAAAGGAGGACACGACCGTGGAGGAAGCCAAACGTGCCCAAGAACTTCGGGAACTGTTGAACCATCACAGTGAGCTCTATTACAATCAAGATGCCCCCGTCATCTCCGACCGGGAATACGACACACTTATGGGGGAACTGAAGGCCATTGAAGCAGCCCACCCGGAGCTTGTGACCGTCGACTCACCTACCCAGCGGGTAGGGGGAAAGGCCAAGCGGAGCGCCGGCGTCCTGATTGCTCACCGGGTTCCCATGCTCTCCATGCAGGACCTGTTCAGCAGGGAAGAGGTGGAGCATTTTGTCTCCGACTGCAAGGAAAAGCTAGGGGAAGATACCAGCTTTTTGGTGGAGACCAAAATAGACGGCCTTTCCATGTCCCTACGTTATGAAAACGGAAACCTAGTCACCGCCATCACCCGTGGGGACGGCCGCACCATGGGGGAAGATGTGACCGCCAACGCCCGCGTCATTGATGACGTGGCGAAAACCCTCCGTCAGCCCGTGGAATATCTGGAACTTCGGGGGGAGGTCTATATGACCGAAGCCGCCTTTGAAGCGGTGAATGAGACCCAGGAACTCTTAGGCAAGAAGCCCTTTGCCAATCCGCGCAACTGCGCAGCCGGGACGTTGCGGCAGTTGGACCCCTCAGTGACCCAGTCCCGTGGGCTGTCCTTTTTCGTGTTCAATGTCCAAGACATTCAGGGGAAGACGTTGCATACCCACCAAGAGGCCTATGATTTTCTAAAGAACTGTGGCGTGACCGTGATCCCCAACTACTATGTCTGCCAAGACATGGAGGAGGTCTGGAGGGCGATCCAGGCCATCGGGGAACTTCGGGGAACGCTGGCCTATGAGATCGACGGTGCGGTTGTAAAGGTCAATGACTTGTCAGCCCGGCATCTTTTGAAAGATACCGCAAAAAACAGCGGCTATCAGGTGGCCTATAAATATCCGCCGGAACAGAAGGAAGCAAAATTATTGGAAATCGAGCTCTCTGTGGGCCGGACGGGGCGAATCACCCCCACGGCAATTTTTGAACCGGTGCGGTTGTGCGGGACTACGGTGTCCCGTTGTACCCTGCACAACCAGGACTATATCAACAGCTTGGGTGTCCGTTTGGGTTCCACCTTGCTGATTGAAAAGTCCGGGGAAGTTATCCCCAAGTGCGTTGCCGTGGTGGACGAAAAACACCCCCCCGATGGGGAGGTGTATCAAATTCCCATGGTGTGTCCTGTGTGTGGCCAGCCGGCAGTCCGGGAGGACACTGCGGATTTGAAATGCGTCAACCTAAACTGCCCGGCGCAGCTGGAACGGCTCATTGCCCACTTTGTAGCCCGTGGTGCTATGGATATCAAGGGCTTTGGGGCTGTCTATGTGCATGATTTGATTGAAAAGGGCTATCTTCGGGATGTGGCAGATATTTTTACCCTCTACCAACACCGTGATGCGCTGATTGAGGCGGGTATCATCGGCAAGGAAAAAAACACGGATAAACTCTTAGGGAACATTGAGAAGGCAAAGCAAAACCCACCCGCCCGTCTGCTCACGGGCCTTGGCATCTCCAACGTGGGGAAGTCTGCCGCCCAAGCCCTGATGGACCACTTGGGTTCCTTGGATGCCCTGGCTTCTGCCACAGAGGAGGAACTAACCGCCATAGATGACATCGGGCCCATCTCCGCCAAATGCGTGGCAGCGTATTTCCAACGCGAGAGCAGTCAGACACTGATGAAAAAGTTCAAAGCCGCAGGGGTGAATATGGCCCAGGAAATCAAGCTGCCGCCAGCGGAAGCACTGCCATTCTCCGGAAAAACCGTGGTCATCACAGGCACATTGCCGGATGTGAGCAGGGAAGAGGCGGGCCAGCTTATTACGGAGAATGGGGGAAAGGTCACAGGAACTGTCTCGAAAAAAACCAGCTTTTTGGTGGCAGGGGAAAACGCAGGCAGTAAGCTGGAAAAGGCCCACAAGCTGGAGATTCCTGTGCTCTCCTGGCCGGAGGTTTTGGAGCGCTTAGCCCAGGAAAGTGCCAGTCCAGAGGAGAACAGTTAATGGAAGAGAAAAAAAACAAACAACAGAAGGAACCCCATCCCATTCCAGACGAAGGGATGCTCTGCGACCTGGCGGAGTTGTACAAGATTTTTGGCGACAGCACCCGAATCAAGATCCTCTACGCACTTTTTGATGAGGAGAGGGGGGTGGGAGACATTGCCGAATCTCTGGGAATGACCATGTCTGCAATCTCCCACCAGCTTCGTATCCTCAAGCAAGCCAGGCTGGTGAAATCCCGCAGGGAAGGGAAGATGGTCTATTACTCTCTCGCTGACGATCATGTAAAAACGATTTTTTCTCAGGGGCTGGATCACATTTGCGAATGATCCAGCTCCTGTGCTTTTTATTCCTCTTGTTTTCTCACCTGTGCCAACGGGTTGGCATCCACCGCCATTTTTAGGTTGCCGTCGGAAACGTGGGTGTAGATTTGTGTGGTGCCCAAATTCTCATGGCCTAACACATCCTGAAGGGTACGGATATCCACACCGTTGTTGAGCATTAGCGTTGCTGCTGTGTGGCGGAGCTTATGCGGGGAGTATTTGGGGTCTAAGCCAGCCTGATTCACCGCTTTTTGTACGATGTTTTCCACCGCCCGTGTGGTCAGACGAGTCTTATTTCGGGAGACGAACAGGGCGTCCCGATGGCGCAGCTCGTCCTTTGGTTCCGGACGCTGGGCCAAGTAAGCAGCCAAGGCCTCCAGACAGGCTTCGTTGAGATAAAGCTGCCGCTCTTTATTTCCTTTTCCCAAAACGCGGATGGTATCGTCCCGCACATCTTGGACGTTGAGCCCCACCAGTTCACCCACCCGCAGACCGCAGTTCAAAAAGAGGGTCAGGATGCAGTAGTCCCGCACCTCGTTTGGACCAGAGACAGATTCCAAGAGACGCAGGCTCTCGGAAAGGGACAGATACCGGGGCAATCCTTTCCGAAGTTTGGGGCTATTTAGGGATTGGGTTGGGTTGTTTTCCAGCTTATGGGTATGAACGCTCAAATAATCGTAAAAGGAGCGGATGGCTGTGCATTTTCTGGCACGAGTGGAGGCTTCCGCCTTGCCATCTTTGCCGCCGCCAGTGAGAAAGGTCAGAAAGCCGTAAATCTCTGAGAGCTGTATGCTGGCGACAAAGTCCAGATCAACATCCAGAATTGATATCTCACGAAACGGCATGTCCGCCAAGGACGGGTCCCGGCGCAGCTTTAGGTACCGAAAAAAAGCCCGTAGGTCCAGGAAATATTCGTCCACCGTTTTGGATGAATGGGATAGGATGGATTCGTGATAGTTCAAAAACTCCTGTAACACAGGGGGCGCTTCTTGCCAATAATCCGCCATTGGGGCATTCCTCCTGATTTTCCGTAAAATTAGCAGTCCTAACTTCGCAAAATCTACATTATGCGAAGTTGGTTCTTTTGAAAGGATACTCCCCTTTGGGAGTACTCGCCGTGATTGCTCGAACTCATTATATCAGTCAGGAGAAAAAAACGCAAGTATAAACATTGCATGGAGCCTGTCCTCTGTGATAAAATAAATTGCAAATATAAACCCAATCAAAAAAGGAAAACGATTATGGAACGACCTGCTTTAGATCAAAGCCTAGACAGCAAAACTTTCCGCAATTTCTATTATCTAAAAACAGAATTGGTGGATTTCTGTAAGAAACATGACCTGCCGTCTTCTGGTGGAAAAATCGAGCTTACAGATCAAATTGCCCATTATCTTGATACAGGAAAAATTTGCGCTGCGCCTACAGGAAAGCAAAAAGGAACCACTATATCGAAAATCACCGTTGATACAGAAATTGAGGAAAACCTGGTTTGTTCCCAACAACACCGGGCGTTTTTCAAGGAGCACATTGGAAAAAGCTTTTCATTCAATGTGTCATTTCAGAAATGGTTAAAAAGCAATGCGGGAAAAACCTATCAAGACGCAATTACGGCATACTATCAAATCCTCAAGGAGAAGAAAACAAACAAGACACAGATCGACAGTCAATTTGAGTATAACACTTACATACGGGATTTTTTTGCAGAAAATCAGGGAAAAAGCTTAAAGGATGCGATTCGATGCTGGAACTACAAAAAGCAATTACCAGGACACAATCGTTATGAGCTTTCAGACTTGATTGTACTCAAATAAGTGATAACCTACTTTATAGAAATCGAGGAGCCCGGTTTTCTGCAACCGAGCCCCTCCCCTTTTACTACACTCTTTTTTTACGATACCAGCCGCAGGAAGCACGACAAGGTAAACGGGACAGCAGTTTGATCCAGAAGGATGCAAAGTGCAAGTGCGCCGAGGCAAAGTCCCCCGTGCTCCAACGGGATGGGCTGTTTTTCTGCCTTTCGCAAAAGCCCCATGGTGCCAAGGACAAACAGCACCGGCACAGTCAACAAACATGTGGGCCCAAACAGCAGCCCGGCGCATACGTTCCCTACCATCCCCGTCCCGCCAGACACTGCGGCAACGCTATAGGCCAAGAAAAAACTCCGGAAGAAAAACAGCGTCGGGATAGTCAGCAAGGAGAACGGCAGGATGCTTAAAACCAGGACCCCTGCCGGCCAACGAAGAATGGTCCATGTCTCCCGCCAAAAGGAGGCTTTTACCCCTCCTTGGGTGCAATCCTGGAAGAATCGCAGGATGTAGGGCTCCGTCGCCATGCTGTTTTCCACCGTTGTGCCCAGCACAGTGCCCAGAAGAAAGGAAATGGCTAGGATACAGAGCAGAACGTCCCGCTGTTTGTCTCCCTTTTTGCCGCGTCTCCCCTTCTGCACGTCAGCCTTTTTCACGATGCTTTCTTCCTCTTTTTCTTACGCTTTTTTCCAAACATACCGGAAAGGCAGCCTCCTGCCATGGTCATCAGCAGCACCGCCCCCAACTGCGTGGGAAACGCAAGCTCCCCTGCCGCGGCCAGACAAATCAGGAGTAGCGCCACGCACACCACCGCAGCGGTTAGGGCACCGGTCAACATCGCCTGCCCACTCCCCTTTCCAATGGCCGCCCGGCCACCAATCAAAGCGCAGACCCCAGCACATACGGTGAGGAATAGGCTTGGATTGTCCGCCGGCAGCACACCGCCCCAGATGAGGGCAGCCACCAAAAAGGCCGCTAGGAAAAGTAACGCCAAAGCCACGCCGGTACCCAGCAAAACGGGCAGGATCAGCGCTGGGATAGAAGCTGCCTTTGGCAAGTCCGCTTTACGCAAAAAAATCCCTCCTCAAACAGAATCTCTGGTGGATTCTATGCGAGGAGGATTTTTTCTATGACGGTCCCTTTTACTGCTGGGCCTGTCCCACGGCTGCACCCTTTTCCATAATGGACCAAAGTGCATATTCCAGACGGACACGGTCAGCACCGGTCTCCACCACGATGGTCTTTTCCTTCACGGCGCAGACGGTCCCAATGATGCCATCAATCATGGTTACGGTGTCCCCCGGAACCAAAGATTTCTTCATTTGATCCTGTTCCTTCTTGCGCTTCTTGTCCGGGCGCATTTTTAGGAAGTAGAAGATCAGAATGTACGCCACCAGCAGGATCAGAATAAAAGTCAGTTCGTTACCCAAAATGTTTCCCTCCGGTTGAAATAGAGTCTCGCTGTCTATTCCCTTATTATAAAAGAAAGTTCCCTATTTGACAAGACTTTTTTTCACAGACGGCAAAATTGAATCCTAGAGCCTTGCCGCCAGCTTTTCTCCATACGCTTGCCGGAACTCCCCAAACCGGCCCTCATCTAGGGCCTGACGAATCCGCGCCAAGAGCGTATTGTAGAAATACAGATTGTGCATCACGCACAGGCGCATGGCCAGCATCTCCCCTGCCACAAACAGGTGGCGCAGGTATGCCCTGGAAAAGGAACGGCACACAGGGCAGTCACAGCTCGGATCAATGGGGCGGTCGTCACACTTGTACTTCTCGTTTTTGATATTCAGCGCACCCTCCCAGGTGTAAAGCTTCCCATGGCGGGCGTTCCGGGCTGGAAGCACACAGTCGAACATATCCACACCTCTGGCAATCCCCTCAATGATGTTGGTGGGGGTCCCCACACCCATCAGGTAACGAGGCTTGTCCTCTGGCATGTAGGGCTCCACCACGTCAATGATACGGTACATGAGCTCTGTGGGCTCCCCCACAGCCAAGCCACCCAGGGCGTAGCCGTCACAGGGGATCTTTGCCGTCTCCTGCATGTGCCAGACCCGCAGGTCCTCATAAGTCGCCCCCTGATTGATACCAAAGAGCATTTGCTTGGGATTGATGCAGTCCGGCAGTGCATTCAAGCGGTCGTGTTCCACCTTGCAGCGCTCCAGCCAGCGCAGGGTACGGGCACAGGATGCCTTTGCGTAGTCGTAGGGCGCGGGATTCTCCACACACTCGTCAAAGGCCATGGCGATATCCGAGCCTAAATTGGACTGAATGCGCATACTCTCTTCCGGCCCCATAAAAATGCGGCGGCCGTCGATGTGGGAGGCAAAGGTGACCCCCTCCTCCTTGATGGTGCGCAGGTTGGCCAGGGAAAACACCTGAAAGCCGCCGGAATCGGTGAGCATGGGGCCATCCCAACCCATAAATTTGTGCAGTCCTCCCATCTCCCGCACCACCTGGTCGCCGGGACGCAGGTGCAGGTGATAGGTATTAGAAAGCTCGATCTGACAGCCAATATCCTTGAGGTCATAGGCGGAAAGGGCCCCTTTGATGGCCCCCTGGGTCCCTACATTCATAAACGCCGGGGTCTGGACTGAGCCATGGGCACAGGTCAAAACACCCCGGCGGGCTTTTCCTTCGGTCTTACTCAACTGAAACATCGGGGCCTCCTTATGAAATGAACATGGCGTCGCCAAAAGAGAAGAAACGGTACCGCTCCTTCACCGCTTGCCGGTATGCCTCCAGCACATGCTCCCGTCCTGCCAGAGCAGATACCAGCATGATCAGGGTGGATTCCGGCAGGTGGAAATTGGTAATCAGCGCATCCAGCACCTTGAAACGATAGCCAGGATAGATAAAGATATTGGTCCAGCCTGCGGAAGCTGTCAACTGTCCGTCCTCCCCGGCCCAACTCTCAATGGTCCGGCAGGAAGTGGTTCCCACACATACAACCCTTCCCCCGCGCGCCTTCGTCTCATTGATGATATCCGCAGTCTCCTGGGGAATCAGGCAGTATTCCGAGTGCATTTCGTGCTCGTCCAAGTTCTCTGTCTTCACCGGGCGGAAGGTCCCCAAGCCAACATGGAGGGTCACAAAGCAGAGCTTGACCCCCATGTCCTGTAACTGCTCCAGCAGCTCATTGGTGAAGTGCAGGCCCGCTGTGGGTGCTGCAGCAGAGCCCACAGCTTTAGAGTACACCGTCTGGTAGCGCTCCCCGTCCTGCAATTCCTCCTTGATGTAGGGCGGCAAGGGCATCCTGCCCAGCTTTTCCAACTGCTCCAAGAAAATGCCTTGGCAGTCGAAGTGAATGAGACGGTTGCCATTTTCCAGAACGGTCTGGACCTGGGCCATCAACTGCCCCTCCCCAAAGGAGAGCTGTGCCCCTTCCCGTAGCTTTTTCCCCGGACGGACCAGACACTCCCAGAGGTTCTCCCCCCGGTCAATGAGGAGCACCACTTCGCAGGCCCCCCCAGAGGGCACCCGCTGGCCAATGAGCCGGGCGGGCAAGACCCTGGAATCGTTGAGAACGAGACAGTCCCCTGGACGCAGCATGGCAGGCAAGTCATAAAAATGCCGGTGGCCCACTGCTCCCGTCTCCCGGTCCAAGGTCATCAGCCGGGAGGCATCCCGCCGCTGGATGGGTGTCTGGGCGATGAGCTCCGGCGGAAGGTCGTAGTAAAAATCATACGTTTTAATGTAAATCAATCCCTGTATAATAGAAGTTTAGAATCTGGTCGTAGGTATAGCCCCGCTTGGCCATGGCATAAGCGCCCCACTGACTCAGGCCAACGTTGTGTCCGTTTCCAGCGCCAGAGACCACAAAGGTCCCAGCGGCAGCGGTGACGGGCGCAGAAGTGTTGTTACCCGCAGGCGTTTCCTGGGAGCCTGTGGTGGATGTAGGGGTGGTAGGCACCGTGGTCTGGAGGGTAGAAACGCCATCCATCGTGAGGACAGAAATAGGGACAGACATAGTCTCCGTTTTCCCCTCTCCACCAATGGCCCATACCCCGTCCAGGTTGGACAGGCTGGTGGAGGCGTTGTCCACATAATACAGTTTACCGGGCTCTGTGGGCGTTTCTGGCTCACTAGGCGTGGGCGGTGTCGGCGGCGTCACCGAGGAGGAACCCCCAGAGATGGTAAAGTGCATAGACTTGACGCCTAAGATCGAGCGTGCGTTCGCCTTGGAAAAAACAAAGGTTTTCCCCGCATCATCGGTAAAGGTGACGCTGTAGACATTCCCCGAATCGGTAAACTGGCTGACCTTCAGGTCTACGATGTTGCCGCAGTTATAGCCCCGGTTGCGCAGTTGCGCTGTCAACTGCGAGGGGGTAAAGGTTTTGGTCCAATAATAGCCGTTGACGGAGTTGGCGATATCCGCTTCATAGGGGTCCGCCTTGCCGGTGAGATATGGCAGGGTGGCGGTCCACACATTTTGGCAGCTCTCCGTAGCCCCGCCGTTGCTGGCATAATAGAAGGTCTTGGCCACCTCACCATTGTACCAGGCATAAACACCGGAGGTGGCGTCCACTGCCGCGTCGCTGTCTGCCGTGGCTCGGTTACAGCCCTGGTAGACCTGACAGCAGGTGGTGTTGCACACATCGAAATGGTAGTTCCCGTGCTTGGTCCCGGCGGAGATCACAAAGCTCCGGGCACAGACCGCCTGGGCTTTCAACGCCTCTGCCGGCCAGGAGGCGCTCATCTCATAGGGAACCAAGCCCTTCACATAGTCGTCCATGGACACCCGGTTCACCACCGTGAGATTCCCTCCCCCGATGCGCTCGTAAAGGAAGTTGCCGGCATACTTGTTGCCCTTGAACCAGGTCTTGGCACCGCTCTCGCCGCTGGCACCAGGCGCCACAGCGAAAATGCCGCCCTCTCCATTGTCAAACTGAAAGAGGATGTTTGTGGTCTTGGTTTTGGTTACTGTAACTCCGTAAGAGCTTGTTCCTGTGACGCTGGTGCCTGCGCCAAAGCTCCCCTGGTTGGCCTCTGCCTCTGCCCTGGTAGCATAGGCGCCTACACGGACATAATATGTACCGGAGACCCATGCGGGGAAACCCCCGGAGACCCCAGCCGCCGCGCTCTGGGCAGCCTGGAAGCTATCGTAGGAGCCGGGGAGCTGTACGTGGTAGCAACCCACCACGCCGTTTCCGGTGGCGGAGGTGGTATAGCTCCCGTTGGTGGACAGATAAAGGTTCTGGGTTTTCAGCATGGAGATCTGCGTCTCAGCGGTAGAACCCAGGGTCACGAACTGGTCCTGACTGTCGTAGTAGCCAAAACGGTAGCCGCTGCCCACGTTATTCTCCAAATTGGCGGAGGGCAGGGCTCCGCTGCCATAGCTGAGTCCAGCCCGCACATCCTCCCCTACCCCCAGGGCCAGGGCGGAGCCTGTGAAGCAGACTGTGAGCAGCGCCAGCAAAAGGGTTAGTTGTAAAACAAAAGCTCTCATGGTACCCACCTTTTTTCAAAGATCTTTGGCATTGACGGGGAAAATCATCTGTGCTATAGTATGTAAGAAAAACATTTGTCTCCCGGAGGGGAACAGATGAGATCAACGCGAAAACCAATACTTGTCCCCATTATAGTAAAAATCTTCGGAGTTTTCAACTACATGTTTTCAAAAATAGTTGGAAAACGCCGAAATGTATTTCATTTCCAGTGTCAGGAGGTCTATTTATGAAAAAGTACGCCGTGGGCGTGGTGGGGGCCACCGGAATGGTGGGCCAGCGCTTTGTCAGCCTTTTGGAAAAACACCCCTGGTTCCAGCTCACCGTAGTAGCCGCCAGCGCCCGTTCCGCGGGCAAACCTTACGGGGAGGTAGTCCAATCCCGCTGGGCCATGCCCACCCCTCTGCCGGAGGAGGCCAGGTCCTTGGTGATCCTGGATGCCCAGGCGGACAGGGAAAAAATCGCCGCTTCGGTGGACTTCATCTTCTGTGCGGTAGACATGAAAAAGGAGGAAATCCGTGCCCTGGAAGACACATACGCCAAGCTGGAGTGCCCGGTGATTTCCAACAACAGTGCCCACCGCTGGACCGACGACGTGCCCATGGTCATCCCCGAAGTCAACCCCCAGCACATCCAGGTGATCGAATCCCAGCGCAAGCGTTTGGGGACCAAGCGGGGCTTTGTGGCGGTCAAGTCCAACTGCTCCATCCAGTCCTACACCCCGGCGTTGCATCCCCTGCGGGAGGCCTTTGATTTGGAAAAGGTGCTGGTGTGTACCTATCAGGCCATCTCCGGTGCGGGCAAGACCTTCCAGACCTGGCCGGAAATGGTGGATAACCTGATCCCCTACATCGGCGGCGAGGAGGAGAAGTCGGAGAAGGAGCCCCTAAAGGTTTGGGGCAGCCTGGAAGGTGGCAAGATCCTTTCCGCTTCCTCCCCTGCCATCACGGCCCAGTGCCTCCGTGTCCCCGTCTCTGATGGCCACACAGCGGCAGTCTACATGAGTTTCCGGGGGAAAAAGCCCAGTGAGGCGGAGATCAAGGCTCTGTGGCAAAACTTCAAAGGCCGGCCTCAAGAGTTGGACCTGCCCAGCGCCCCCAAGCAGTTCCTGCATTATTTTGAGGAGGACGACCGGCCCCAGGCCAAGCTGGACCGGGAGCTGGAGGGCGGCATGGCCATCACCCTGGGCCGTCTGCGTCCAGACAGCCAGTATGACTACAAGTTCGTGGGCCTCTCCCACAATACCCTCCGGGGTGCCGCCGGTGGCGGCGTGCTGCTGGCCGAGCTGCTTTGCGCAGAGGGCTACATCCTCCCCCGCTGAGTTTCCCTTACCCCACAACGGCCCCAGGCCGGTTTCTGTTACGAAAGATGCTTTGACAGAGCCGTCCTGGGGCTGTTTTTTTGTATCCAAAATGGAACCGATGAAAGGAGCATTTATGAAATCTCCCGTTTTTACAGGGACCTGTACCGCATTGATCACCCCCTTCCGCCCCTCTGGGGCCATTGATTACGATGCCTTTGCCCAGCAGATCGATCGGCAAATCGAGGCCGGGGTGGACGCTGTGTGCGTCTGCGGCACCACCGGTGAGAGCGCTGCCCTCACCGTCCAGGAGCACATCCACCTGGTGGACGCCTGCGTAAACTGCGTGGCAGGACGCTGCAAGGTCATCGCCGGCAGCGGCAGCAACGACACTGCCGCCGCTCTCTACCTCTCCCAGCACGCCCAGGATTCCGGCGCGGATGCCCTGTTGCTGGTGACGCCTTATTACAACAAAACCACCCAAAGTGGCCTGATCCACCACTATGAGCATATCGCGGACCGCACGCAACTGCCTATCATCCTGTACAACGTCCCCTCTCGCACCGGGCTCTCCTTTACGGCGGAGACCTATGCCGCCCTCAGCCAGCATCCCCACATCAACGGCATCAAGGAAGCCTCTGGCAACTTCTCCCTTCTGGCAGATACCCTGGCCCTCTGCGGAGATGCCGTCAACATCTGGTCCGGCAACGACGACCACGCCCTGCCCATGATGGCCATGGGGGCCAAGGGGCTGATCTCTGTGGTGTCCAACCTGGCGCCGGAGCCCATGGTGCAGTTGACCCACAGCTTCCTGGACGGGGATTGGGAAACGGCGCGGGCACTGCAAATAGCCTACACTCCCCTCACCCGCGCCCTCTTTTCCCAGGTAAACCCGGTACCCGTCAAGGCCGCCATGAAGGACGCCGGATTGGACAGCGGCGTCCTCCGCCTCCCCCTCTGGGAGATGGACCCGGAACCGCTGGAGAAGCTGAGAGAAACTGTAAAGGCTACCAACTTTACCCTCTAAATTTTAGAAAACATCACGAGCCGCCCTTCTTTTTTGAAGTG
The DNA here is from genome assembly GCA_910578575.1 of uncultured Oscillospiraceae bacterium. Classification (GTDB taxonomy): domain Bacteria; phylum Bacillota; class Clostridia; order Oscillospirales; family Oscillospiraceae; genus Evtepia. The sequence continues at coordinate 18,254 of CAJTQP010000008.1, read as the reverse complement.
GCGGCTCATCTTATGTTTCCTGCTGGATTTCCTCCGATTTCTCCCGCGTCACATAGCCATTGATGGTCACAAATGCCACCTCTGTACCCAATTCGTCGGCAACTTTGATCTCATAAAAGCAAACGTGCCTGCCGTCTTTCACTTGCCGCGCAACGGCTGTCAAGTGTTTTCCCTTTGCATGTTGCAAAAATGTGATTTGGGAGGCTTGGGTTACCACTTCCCTCCCCTCTTGGTTGGACGCCACGGCGAAAGCGTGGTCCGCCAAGGTGAAAATCGCGCCCCCCATCAGCACCCCCAGGCAGTTGCAGTGCTTAGGGGAAATCTCCATGGAGCATTTTGCATAACCATAGCTGGCCTCTTCAATTTTAGCCCCTATCCCTTGTACCACAAACAGGTCCTCTGAAAACCTCTTTCTTAATTGCGTCAGCGTGTCTGCCATTTCTGCTGCCTCCTACTTATTTTTGTACCTGACTTTACCCTATATTATGATTTCTGTCAATGGAGGCGGGAAAGGAAAATTTTTTCACCCGCCCTCTTGACAAGGCTCCTTTCCTATGCTACCATCGCATTAGTTAATTGGTCAACTAACTAACTAGAAAACAGGAGGTGAGGCAATGCAGTTTGGCGGAGATAAGCCAATTTTCCTCCAGTTGGCAGAACAGTTGGAGGACGGGATCCTCTCTGGGGCCTTTCCCGAAGAGGGACAGATCCCGTCTATCACCGAGTATGCGTCAACCTATAAAATCAACCCCGCCACAGCCCTAAAGGGGGTGAACCTGCTGGTGGATGCGGGGCTCCTGTACAAGAAACGGGGTGTGGGGATGTTTGTCACCCAGGGGGCCCAGGAGGCTCTACGCCAGCGGCGCTCCGAGGCCTTTTATCAGGACTATATCGTGACCCTAGTGCGCAAGGCCAAGGGTCTCAACATGAGCTTGGAGCAGTTGACAGCTCTGTTAGAGAAAGGATATCAACATGTCGATTGAATTTGAACAAGTGACCAAACGCTATGGCAGCACCACGGCGTTGGACGGAATCAGCCTAACCCTGGAACAGGGTCACATCTATGGGCTGTTGGGGAACAACGGCGCGGGAAAGAGCACGTTGCTGAGCATCCTCACAGACCGCCAGGTGGCGGACAGCGGGGAGATTCGGGTGGACGGACAGCCCACCCATAACAACAACAACGCCCTGAAAAATCTATTCTTAGTGGGGGAACAAGATCTCTTTCCCACAGGGCTCAAGGTAGAGCGGGCTTTCCGCGTCACCGCTGATTTCTATCCTGACTTTGATATGGACTACGCGCTGGCCCTGGCGAAAAAATTTGAACTTCCCATGAAAAAGAAGCTCAACGCGCTGTCCACAGGCTATGGCTCCATCTTCCGCCTGATCCTGGGGCTCAGCGTCAATGCCCCCTATGTCTTTTTTGACGAGCCTGTTTTGGGCTTGGATGCCCGACACCGAGAGCTGTTTTACCAATCTTTGGCAGAAAAATTCAGCGTGTCCGAGGGTACTTACCTGCTGTCCACCCACTTGATCGCTGAGGCGGAGAACCTCATCGACCACACCATCATCATCCACCAGGGCCGCCTTCTGTGCGATGGGCCCACGGATGCGCTGCTGGACCAGGTCTATTCCCTCTCCGGTCCCGCCGCTGCGGTAGACAGCGCCATGGCCGGAAAGGATGTCCTCTCTATCCAGAGCTTGGGCGGCTTAAAAACCGTGGCCATCCAAGGAACGCCTGCGCTGGACCTGCCTTCGGAGCTGGCCGCCGGCCGCCTGGGGCTCCAGGACTACTTTATTGCCCTTCAGGAATTTCAGGAGAAAACCCGCACGTTTTAACCGCTTGAGAAAATATTCGAAATTAGGAGTGTTTCTTTATGGGAAAAGCCAAACCCATGCTTCGCTTTCAGCTTCGGGATCAACTACCAGCCGATCTGATTTTTATCGCTGCCAACATAGGGATCGTTGTAATTTTAATGATCATCACGCACGTCACGGGGGATGCCTCCGGCTCCTATACCAGCATTGGCCTCTCCACGGGAATCTATATGCTGGTTATCGCATCCGTTGGGCTCCGCAGCAGCTTACGTCTGGGGGCGCAGCTGGGCGTCTCCCGCAATCGTTGCTTTGGAGACTTTGTACTATCTCTCATCCTCTCATCCTTTGCTCTGGCAATCACAATTGAGATCGTCCTCAGCGTGTTCAGCGCCGCCACTGCTTCTAGCGGTATGTGCCATTTTACCGACTTATTTGCTATGCTCTATCTGGGTGAGCTGGATGCGGGGGCGCTGTCCCTCTCCCAACATCTGCTTTCTACCATCTTCAACCTGTGCATCATCCTCTTTTGTACCGCCATTGGGGCCATCTTCTCCATGCTGTTCTGGCGGCTGAACCGCCTGGGCCGGACCATCCTTGTGATCCTGCTCATTGCCATCCCCTTCTGTTTCCCCATGTTCCTGGTCTACTCTCTCAGCACCCACCTGCCAGCCCTCTTTTTCTTCGTTGGCAAGCCAACGAATGTGATGGCTGTCCTCCTGCTCTCTGCGGTCGTGCTGTTTTTCCTCAGCTGGCTGTTGAGCCGGACGGTCCATATCCGGCCTGGAAAATGATCCTTCGCCGCTGGTGGGGAGTTGGAAATTCCTTCTCCCCAATCAGCGGCTTTTCCTTGCGCTTTTGACCAATCTAGTATAAAATAGAGAGAAAAGCGGGAGGTGAGGCGCTATGGAATATAGCTTCGACCAGGTGGCGGAGCTGCTGGACGAGATCGCGGAGGGCTTTCCCCCGGTCTTTTTTCAAGAGCTCAACGGCGGCATCCTCCTGCAAGAGGAGGAAAAACAGGACCCCCTCTTCCCCAAGGATGAGATATACTTCATGGGCGAGTATGTGGAGGACCCCTATCTGGGGCGGTTCATCAACCTCTATTATGGCTCTTTCCTGGCATCCGCCCGCAATGAGGACTGGAGCGAGGAGGAATGGTACAAGGAGCTCCATGTGACCTTAGCCCATGAATTTACCCACCACATCGAATCTCTGGCCAACGCCCACGGCCTGGAGGATCAGGACGAAGAAGAGCTTTTGGGCTATCTGGAGGCCCTTTGTCCAGAGGAATAATTTTCCTCCCCATAATTCCCGTTTCTTTGGTATATATTTCTAAATTTCGACAAAGCAGAAACAAAAGAATTACAACATCTTGCATTTTTCCGACGAAATGGCGCAAAATATTCCAAATATCTATTGAAATCCAGGGTCATTTGGTGTATACTACAGAAAATCATGCGAAACAAAAGGTGCTTTATTCTTTTATCATCTGGGGAGAATGTAGCGGATAAAATAGAGTGAATAGCGGAGGTATCTGCAATATGGCATTTTGGAGTGCATTGCGGCGCAGGCCGGAGGAAGAAGACTATTCTGAAGCGTTTGATGAATATGATTATGAGGACAACTACTCCTACGAAAATACAGCGCCCAGTTGGGGGAACGAAGCTGCGGCGCAGCCCATCCGTTCGGCCGCTGATATGCAGATCGCCTTGGTGATTCCCGAACAGTATAGCGACGCCTCCAAGATTGCGGACCTTCTGCGGGATATGAAGTTTGTGGTGCTGAACCTGAGCAAGTGTGAACCTGCCGTGGCCCGGCGTCTGTTGGACTTTATCTCTGGTGTGACCTATGCCGAGGACGGGAACCTGATGAAGGTGGCCACCAATGTCTACGTTGCCGCCCCCTATTTTGTGGACATGTACGACGAGACGTCCAAAAAGATTCGCAGCGCAGTCAATTTCTAATGTCTGTCAGTAACCCGGTGCGTGGAGCCTCATGCACCGGGTTCTTTTATTCTCCCAAACAAGGAAATGGGGTATTTTTATGAAGAGCAAGATTCGAGAAGCCATTTGCCTGGATAGCCAGCCTGTGGCAGTGATTCGGACGGACACGCCCCCGGAGGGGCCTGCCATCTCCTTCCCTCCTGGGGCAAGAGGCCGGTGTCTGGTCAGCCTGCTGGCCGCTGCCTCCCAGGGGCGCAGCGCTGTGGTCCAGGCGGATACCACCGGCTGCAATGGCGGCAAGGTAGGGCTGGGCTTTGCGCCCATGTCTCCGGAGCCTATGTGCCGTGTCCTCTCCACCGGCGGGCCCATGGAGGGGATGTACTACAAGGACAGCCCTGAACATGCCCGGTGCTACATCGAAGGGTTACCCCCCGTAGCATCGAAGCCCTATGTCCTGCTGCGCCCCTTGGACCAGTTGATGGAGGGAGAGCAGCCGGCTTGCGTGGTGTTTCTGGTCAACGCGGACCAGATTTCCGCCTTGGTCACCCTGGCCAACTTCGACCGGCCCAACCAGGACAACGTCAAGCTGCTATTTGGTGCCGGATGTTCTCAAGCTGTGCTCTACGCCCTGCATGAGAGTGAGGCAGGACAGGAACAGTGCAGCGTAGGCCTCACAGATCCCTCTGCCCGGATCCATCTGAACAAGGACCTTCTCTCCTTCTCCATCCCCTATCCCCGCTTTTTAGAGATGGAGCGCAAAGTGGAGGATAGCTTCCTAACCAAAGATCTCTGGCTGAACCTACGAAAGCGGATCAAGTAAGGGGATAAGTGCAGCGGCGTGTTGGAAAACTAAAACCGGGCTTTACTTCCCTTCTCTTCAATGCTAGAATAAGGGACAAGTCACACAAAAAGCCTTGCTGCCTCTGTTCCCGCTGCGAGAGAGACAGCACATCATCAAGCAGTATTGAGGTCAGGTCAGAATGCACGAAAGAAAGGAACGCACGCTCAAACAGCGAAGATGGCTGGCGGTGGGGATTCTATTGGTTGTACTGGCAGCCAGCGCACTGATTATATGGAAAGTAGGCGTACCCATGCTGCGCCTAGCCGCCGAGCCGGAAAATTTTCGCCTGTGGATCGAACAGCGGGGCCTTGCTGGGCGCTTTCTCTATGTGGGGATGGTGTTCCTCCAGGTGCTGGTGGCCGTCATCCCTGGGGAGCCCCTGGAGATCGTGGGGGGCTGCGCCTTCGGGACGGTGGAAGGTATGCTTCTGTGCCTCCTAGGCGGGATGCTGGGCAGCTTCGTGGTCATCGTTCTGGTCCGCCGCTATGGGATGCGCTTGGTCAGCCTGTTCTTTTCCCAGGAAAAGCTTCGATCCATCCGCTTTTTGAAAAGCTCCCCCCGCCGGACCTTTCTGTTCCTGGTGGTCTTTACGGTCCCAGGGAGCCCAAAGGACCTGCTGTGTTATTTTGCTGGGCTGACGGATATCAGCCTCCCCGTCCTGCTCGTGATCTGCTCTCTGGGGCGGATCCCCTCTGTGGTCACCTCCACCATTGTGGGGGATGCTTTGGGTACGTCTCAGTATATCGTGGCGGCTGTGGTCTTTGCGGTGACGCTGGCGGTGAGCTGCGCTGGGCTACTGCTCTATCAGAAAATCTGCAAATCCCATAACCACAGCCAGGAAAAATAAAAGGCGGGAAGCCCGTCTATAGCTGGAGGGTCCGTATGGATCATAAACTGGAAAAAATCTTGGCCCGTGTGCAAAAGCCGGGCCGTTATGTGGGCGGCGAATACAACGCCGTGGTGAAGGACAAGGCCCAGGTGGACTGCCGCTTTGCCTTCTGCTTCCCGGACACCTATGAGATCGGCATGTCCAATTTTGGTATGCGCATTCTCTACGGTGTCATGAACCAGATGGATGGTGTCTGGTGCGAGCGCGTCTTCGCTCCCTGGGGGGACATGGAACAGGAGCTGCGCCGGGAGGGCCTGCCCCTCTACGCCCTGGAGAGCGGCGATCCCATCCGGGACTTTGACCTCATTGGCTTCTCTCTGGGCTATGAGCTCTCCTACACCAATGTGCTGAACATGCTGGACCTGGCAGGACTTCCCCTGCGCAGCCAGGACCGCCCTGGCCTCTCCCCTCTCGTGGTCATCGGCGGGACCTGTACCTACAACCCGGAACCCCTGGCCCCCTTTGTGGATATCGTCTCCCTGGGCGAGGGCGAAGACGTGACGGTGGAGCTCATCCAGCTCTACCGCCAGGCAAAACAGGCGGGCTGGTCTAAAGCTCAGATGCTCCGGGAAGCGGCCAAGATCCCTGGGCTATACATCCCCTCTCTCTATACGGTCAGCTATCATGAGGACGGCAGCTTGGCCGCCATTACTCCTCAAGAAGGTGCACCGGAAAAGGTCACCAAGCGGATCGTCACAGATATGGATGCAGCCTACTACCCAGCAAAAACCATCGTCCCCTCCACGGAGATCACCCACGACCGGGTGATGCTGGAGCTCTTCCGGGGCTGTATCCGGGGCTGCCGGTTTTGCCAGGCGGGGTTCGTTTACCGTCCGGTTCGAGGGCGCAGTCCAGAGCTATTGGCCAAACAAGGGGTGGAAGCCTGCCAAGACTCCGGCTATCAGGAGATGACCTTGATGAGCCTATCCTCCAGCGATTACCCTGACCTGCTCCCCCTATGTGACGGGTTGCTGGAATGGTGCCAGCCTAGAAAGGTGAGCATCTCTCTCCCCTCTCTCCGGGCGGACAACTTCTCCATGGGGCTGATGGAAAAGCTCCAGGCAGGAGGAAGGAAGAGCGGCCTGACCTTTGCCCCGGAGGCCGGTTCCCAGCGTCTGCGGGATGCCATCAATAAAAACGTCACCGAGGAGGACCTGTTGAACTCCTGCCGTACCGCCTTTTCCGGGGGCTGGAACTCGGTAAAACTCTACTTCATGCTTGGCCTGCCCACAGAGACCGACGAGGACGTTCTGGGCATTGCGGACCTGGCCAACAAAGTCTATCAAGTCTGGCGCAGCAGCAGCTCCAACCGCGCCCGTGGCGTGCGCATCACCGTCTCTACCTCCTGCTTTGTGCCCAAGTCCCATACCCCCTTCCAGTGGGAGGCGCAGAACACCCAGGAGGAATATCTGCGCAAGGTGACCCTGTTACGGGAAAACCTGCGCAACAAATCCATTACCTACAACTGGCACGACCCGGAGACCAGCTTTTTGGAGGCGGCGCTCTCCCGCGGGGACCGGCGGCTGGCGGAGGTGATCGAATACGCCTGGCGGCATGGGGCCAAGTTTGACTCCTGGAGCGAATACTTTCAGCTCCAAACCTGGCTGGACGCCTTCGATGCCTGCGGCCTCTCCCCTGCCTTCTATGCCAACCGGGAGCGGGGCAAAGACGAGCTGTTCCCCTGGGCTACCATCTCCGACGGGGTAAAGGAAAGCTTCCTCTGGAAAGAGCGGGAAGCCGCTTACCAGGGGGTGATCACCCCGGACTGCCGGGTGAAGTGTTCCGGTTGTGGGGCCAACAAACTGTGCGAAGGAGGGGTGTGTCATGGCTGACCAGCGTATCCTCTTTTCCAAAGGGGGAACGGCAAAGTACATCTCTCATCTGGATTTGATGCACACCATGGAGCGGGCATTCCTCCGGGCGGGCATCACCATCCGCCATACAGAGGGCTTCCATCCCCACCCCTATGTGTCCATTCCCCTGCCCCTGCCCCTGGGCTTTTCCAGTGACTGCGAAATCATGGAGTTTGGCTTGGTGGCAGGGTGTAGCCGGGAGGAATTGCCGGAGCGGATGAACCGCGCCCTCCCCCAGGGAATCGAAGTCAAAAGCTGCTATGAGGGCGGCAAGGCCTTCAAAAAGCTGGCGTTTGTCCGCTATGCCATTACCCTGGAGTTCTCCGCTCCCGTGGCGCAGCAGGCGGCGGCAGACTTCCGCGCCCTGACCAGCCGGGAGAGCTTTGTGGTGAAAAAGCGGAGCAAAAAGGCAAAGACTGGCTTTACCGAGGTGGATGTTATCCCCCTGATCGAGGCGGTGGAGGCGGTAGAGAGTGCAGGAGATACCCTGCACTTGACGCTGCTGCTGAACGCACAAAATCCGGGACTGAACCCGGATGTACTCCTCCGGGGCTTTTTGGAGGAATATCCCGCCCTCCCCCTCAGCTATTCCGCCTGCCATCGGATAGAGCTTTTGGACGAAGTGAAGCAGGTGTACCGATAAGCGCAAAAGACGCGATGCAGCAACCATAGCTACATCGCGTCTTTTCCACTTGGCAGTTTTTCAAAACCTTACATCTCTAAACGCAGTACACTGGCTTGTTCCCGGAGCAGCTCCATGGCGCGGATATCATCCGGCATGGCGTTGTCTGAGTCCAAATCGATCTGCACCGCCAATACATCCTCCCGGCCGGAGGGAAGCTCCCGGACCTCCCGGACCCGCCAGCCCAACTCATGGACAAAGTGCATGGTGTCCCCCAAGCCGGCTTCCCGCTTGACCTCCAAATAAATGGAAGCGGTGGTGGCAATTTTCAAAAATTTGTTGTCCAGCACATTCATGAGCAACAGGATGATGATGAGCAAAATGTACATGATGATCGCGCACTCATAAAATCCAACGCCCACCGCAAGGCCCATACAGGCGGTGGCCCAGACGCTGGCGGCAGTGGTCAAGCCCTTGATCTCGTTATGGCGGGTGATGATGACAGTGCCTGCCCCCAGGAAACCAATGCCGCTGATGACCTGTGCGCTCAGTCTGGCCGGGTCCCCCACGTCGTAACTGGCATACAAAAACTGGCTGACCATCATGGTGGAAGCCGCCCCCACCGAGAGGAGCATGTGGGTACGCAGACCGGCAGCCCGGTGGCGGATGCCCCGCTCGAAGCCGATGGTGCCGCCAAAGAGCATGGCCAGCAGCAGACGCACCGCCACAGACAAAACGTTCAAGTCCCGGAGACTGCCCATCAGTTCCAGCTCGATCATTTGAAGTGCCCCCTTTCTGAACTATTTTTTATGTTGCGAAACAGACGAGATTGTGTCCTATTGTGCCATGATTTCGCGTCCTTGTCAAACCTTATCTTTTGGGAAAACGTTCCTGGTTGCATTTCTCTTGTTAATAGGGTATACTACTTTTACCCGGTAAATTTTTCCGCTCGATGAAAGGAGCACACTATGTCAGACAGTAAGCCAAGAAAAACCCTTTCCTGCATACTCATTAGCCTGCTGATCACCCTGGTGATTGGTTTCGTATGGTTCTATGTATCCCTGCCTGCCCTCAATTTCCATAATACCAGCTTTTACAGCTTCGTTCTCGTCCTGCTTTTGGTCTATATCCTGGTATTTATGATCGCCCTGGGCGTGGAGCGCAGCGACAAGGAGGCGTATACCGGCGGCGGCCGCCTGCGGGAATACTTTGCCTTTGCCAAGCAGCAGTGTAAGGCGGTGCTGATTATCGTCATTGCCCTCCTGGCTGTTTTGGTGGTGGGACAAATTCTCTCCGCTCCCCTGCTGCGGGCCAGCGCCTATCACAACCTGCTGGAAGTGAACACCGGTGACTTTGCCGAGGATATCGACGAGGTGTCCTTCAATGAGATCCCCATGCTGGATGAGTCCTCTGCCCGGCGGTTGGGCGACCGGAAGCTGGGTGAGCTGTCTGACATGGTCAGCCAGTTTGAAGTCTCCTATGACTACACCCAGATCAACTACCAGGGCCGTCCCGTCCGGGTCGCCGCCCTGGAGTACGGCGATTTCTTCAAATGGATCATCAACACCAAGGAGGGCCTACCCGCCTATATCACGGTGGACATGGTCACCCAGGAGGCCCAGGTGGTCCGGCTATCCTCCATGGACTCCGGTGGGATGCGCTACTCCCCTTCTGAATACTTCAACCGGGATCTATTGCGCACCCTGCGCTTCCGCTATCCTACCTTTATGTTCAGCTCTCCCCATCTGGAACTGGACGAGGACGGCCAACCCTGGTGGGTCTGCCCTCGTGAGACCCGCACCATCGGCTTGTTTGGCGGCTCGGATATCATCGGTGCGGTGCTGCTCAACGCCTGCACTGGGGAACACACCTACTATGATGTGGCGGATATCCCCACCTGGGTGGACCGGGTCTATACCGCCACCCTTATCACCCAACAGTACGACTACTATGGTACCTATGTCCAGGGCTTCATCAACTCCCTGATCGGTCAGAAAAACGTCACCGTTACCACGGAAGATTTCAACTATCTGGCCATGAACGACGACGTGTATATGTATACCGGTATCACCTCGGTGAGCAGTGACCAATCCAACATCGGCTTCCTGCTCTCCAACCAGCGCACCAAGGAGACCACCTATTACGCCGCCCCCGGCGCCATTGAACGCTCGGCCATGGAATCTGCCCAGGGCGTGGTCCAGGACCTGGGCTACGAATCCACCTTCCCCCTGCTGTTGAATATCAGCGGGCAGCCCACCTATTTTATGTCTCTGAAGGACAGCTCAGACCTGGTAAAAATGTATGCCATGGTCAATGTCTCGCAATATCAAATCGTAGGCACCGGCAGCACCGTGGCCACCTGTGAGAGCGATTATATCGCCAAGCTGCAACAAAACAACATCTCCACCAACAGCGACGGCCCCACCGTTGACCCCACCTCGGTAAGCGGCACCATTGCGGAAATTCGCAGTGCGGTCCTGGATGGAAACTCCTGGTACTATATCCGCCTGGAGGGCAGCGAGACCTTCTATGGCATTGCCGCCTCTACAGACCAGAGAGTGGTAATCCTGAATGTTGGTGATAGCGTAAGCTTGCAGGTGAATCCAGAGGACAGTGGGACCATCTTGAATGCCTATGGCATCTCTACTGAGGAGGCCACCACCGCCGAACCGGAGCCTGCGGCACCGCCTGAGCCGGAAGATGCCGACAGTGTCGAGACGCCAGAAGAATAAACGGTTCAACTTCTAGTATAGCAGCAAACAGGCAGCCTGTGTTCCATGTGGATACAGGCTGCCTGCTTATTGGAAAAGTGATTCCATGTTCTTGTGAGATTTTCTTCATTTTCCCCTTTTTCAGCCTTCTGCTGTTTATTTCACAGGGAAGACGCAAGCCAGCCTTTGCTGCTTATCTTCTGGTGGTTTTCTCTACCTGAGTCCTCCCCGTAAAAATAGACAGTAAAAAGGTGGAAGGGATAGAATCAAACGTATGTTCCCCAATTCCTCTACTCATTACAGAAAAACCCATACCTGGGTATGAGAAAAAGAAGAAAATGTGGCATTTTACCGGCTTGTGCAAGGGGGATGATTGGGCCCAATATCTTATTTGACTTTGCTCCTCTTTGCAGTATAATTGTTTCAAAGAAGATTACGATCGATGCAAAGGAGAACTTGTCATGAAGTACCGAACCATAGACATGACCACCTATCCCCGCAGCGCCCATTTTGCCCATTTCAGTGCCATGCCTGACCCATACGTGGGCGTAACCGTAGAGTTGGAAATCGGTGGCTTCCTGGATGCGTGCCGGCAAGCAAATCATCCCTTCTTTTTGAGCTTCCTGTACTGCGTTGGTCGGGCAGCCAACGCTGTGCCGGAGCTTCGCCAGAGAATTTGGCAAGGTGGCATCGTGGAATTGGAGACCTGCGATACCTCCCATACCGTGTTGCGCAGCGACGGAACCTATCGTTATTGCCGGCTGAACTGTATGCAGCCCTTTGCGCAATTCCTGCCCGAAGCGAAGCGGCTCCACGCCGCAGCCAAGGACCAGGCCGACCTGGACGATGGGGAGGATGCAATCAGCTTATTGTTCATCTCCTCCGTTCCCTGGCTGCACTATACCGCCATACACCAGCCAGTTCCCACCCCCGCAGACAGCAACCCTCGCATCACTTGGGGGCAGTACACAACAGAACACGGACGCACCCACCTCCCTGTCACCCTCCTGGCCAACCACGCCCTGGTGGATGGGGTGCATATCCAGCAGTTTTACAGGGCACTCCAGGTAGAATTGGAGGAATTTGCGCAGGTAAGTTGCCGTTCCAACGGCGGAGGGGCAAGGGAGTAAACGGATCTAAAATATGGCGGCCTGAGAGAAAAAACTCAGGCCGCTTTCTTAGTATGGACGCCGAATATATAATAAGAAACGCCGGTTTGAAAAGGTATACTTTTTCAAACTCAGAAAAACACGCATAATTATTTGAGAAAACCCCTTAATTTTCATTCTGAGTGGCCGATATTATGAATGTCGGCAACAGAAACGCCGGTTTGAAAAAGTATAGGTTTTCAAACTCACGGAGGTGAGGCGTACATGGCGGGGAGGAAACCCAAAGCCCAAGCGGACGGCAAAACCGTCCAATACACCACCATCAAAGTCCGCCTCTACCCCACCCCAGAGCAGGAAGAACTGTTTGAAAAGACCTTCGGCTGCTGCCGGTATATATGGAATCAAATGCTGGCGGATCAAGAACGTTTTTATCTGGAAACCGACGCCCACTTTATCCCCACTCCGGCGAAATACAAGCCCAGCGCAGCTTTTTTGAAGGAAGTTGACAACCAAGCGTTGATCCAAGAACACAACAAGCTGGCGCAAGCGTTCCGGGTTTTTTTCAAAAATCCCGAAACCTTTGGGCATCCCAGGTTCAAGCGTAAGAAGGAGGATCGAGATTCCTTCACCGCCTGTAACCAGGTATTTGGGGCCAGCGCGACCATCTTCACCACACGCGATGGCATCCGCATGACTAAGGCGGGGGTGGTGAAAGCGAAGTTCTCCCGCAGGGCTCGGAACGGTTGGAAGCTCAAGCGGATCACCGTATCCAAAGCCCCCAGCGGAAAATACTTCTGCGCCATCCTGTACGAGTGCACTGTCAAAGCCCCCGTACCGGTCATTCCCACACAGGAGACCACCGTGGGCCTGAAATACTCCATCCCCCACTTCTATGTGGCGGACAACGGCACCATGGCGGATCCGCCCCACTGGCTGAAACGCTCCCAGGAAAAGCTGGCAAAGCTGCAACAGAAGATGGCCCGGATGCAACCTGGGTCCAAAAACTACCAGGAAGCCGTGCAAAAGTACCGTTTGATCCATGAGCACATCGCCAACCAACGCCGTGACTTCATCCATAAGGAATCCCGTCGGATAGCCAACGAATGGGACGCCGTATGTGTGCGGTCCCATGACCTAGTGGAGATGGCCAAGGATTTGCAGAGCAACGTGTTGGATTCCGGCTTTGGGATGTTCCGCCTGTGTCTGCAATACAAGCTGGAGCGGCAGGGCAAGCCCTTCCTTGTGGTGGACCGCTACGCCCCCACCACCCGCACCTGCTCCACCTGCGGCCTGGTCCGGGAGGCCGTCCAGCCCAAAGAAAACCGCTGGACCTGCCCCGCCTGCGGCACCACCCACAACCGGGAGATCAATGCCGCCAAAAACATCAAGGCCCAGGGCCTCAATCAATACCTCACGAATCAGGAACTAAGTAAAAGTGCCTGAACGCCTCTATCAAAGTTCTTAAAGTAAGTGTCGGTGGGAACGCCGATGAATGCCCGTTTCCGGCGGGGAAGCGCGGAAAAAAGCGGCTGTATAAATATCCATCCGTTTTTCTCTGCGTTTCCCAGGCCGTGAAATGGGAAACGAGAAGGGGCCTTCCCTGCTGGGATCGCCCTGGAAGCCTGGAAAGGCGTTCAAAATATTATGACATGAAATCCTGCGCAAACGAGTTGCGCGGTACCGCAGCAAGGAGGTTGCCATGTTATCCATTTCCCTCGCCCCCGACGAGTACATCACCATCAACGGTGATATCGTCGTAAAAGTCTCGAAAATCGCCAGGGGCCGCTGCTTCCTGGCCATCGAGGCAGACCGGGACATCCCCATCCTGCGCAGCTCGGTGTTGGAGCGCAACGGCACTCCTCCCCCCTCCTGCATCAAGCCGAACTTGTCCCACAAGAAACCCTCTCACTAGGTTTCAACCGGTCCCGCGAACCGGATGAAATAAATCCCCCGCGCCAGACGATTCAAGCCCCAAAGGCCACGGAGTTTGCGTCGGATGGTACACCCTCCACTGTGCCGGTAAAAGGAAGCTCCGGCACGACGAGAAACCTTAAAATTCATTTTATTGAAAGGAAGCATTAAAATGAGGATTCAACACAATATCATGGCTATGTCAGCCTATCGCAACTACACCAACAACGTGTCTGCGATGAAGAAGAACCTGGAAAAGCTGTCCTCCGGCTACAAGATCAACCGCGCTGGTGACGATGCTGCCGGTCTGGCTATTTCCGAAAAGATGCGTGCCCAGATTACTGGTCTGGAAACCGCACAGAAGAACGCCAAGGACGGTATCTCCCTGGTGCAGACCGCTGAGGGTGCTTTGACTGAGGTGCATGATATGCTCAACCGTATGGTAGAATTGGCGACTCAGTCTGCTAACGGCACTTATGACAACACCACTGACCGTGCACAGATGCAGAAGGAAGTTGAGCAGCTACGTTCTGAAATCAACCGTATCGCTGACAGCTCCAACTTCAATGGCATCAACCTGTTGGATGGCTCCATGAGCGGCAAAGGCGCTGTAGAGTTTACGGATGCGACCATCACCAAGGTAGAGGACGGTCTGCGCGGCACCGGTGCTGGCGAAGCTGGTGAACTCACCCTCGATGTGGGCGACCTGACCCTGAAACTGGCTGCCACCGGCACTTCTCTAACTGCTACTGATACGCTGGCCACCATCACTGTAGCAGGCAAGACTGTTGCCACCATTAAGGCCGCAGTCAGCGCGGGCGAAACCTATACCTTCAATGCATCTGATTTGACCGTTGCAGCAGCCAGCGTCACCATTGGTGGCTTGACCTTCACTGTCAGTAAGGATGGTGGTAAGATCAAACTGACTGGAGAGAAGGTTCCCACCGACGCCGAAGAGACCGCCTTCAACGGCACCGCGTTGTCCGCTGGCATCGACCCAGGCACCGACATCACCAGCAACAACGGCTATGATTTGGCCGTCCACCACGACAAAAAGGTTTCTGCCGCAGCCGACGAGAAGCTGGCCCAGGGCCACTTTACACTGTCCGGTATCAAAGATGGCACTACCATTAAGATTGGTGACGAAACCTATTCCTTCAAAGTGGGTGCCGACGGCATAGGCGGCGGCGGCACTGTTATCGACCTATCTGCCCTTAAGGCCGATGCCACCAATTTGGCTACCGAGGCCGCCAAGGCCCTGAGCCAGCAGACCAACAAGCTGTTTGATATTACAGCTGAAGGTTCTAGTGGCAAAGTGACCTTGACCGAAAAGAAGGGCGCCTTGAAGGACTATAGTGAGTGGGATCTCACTGGTCCCAACTCTACAGCCACCGACGCCACCTGGAAAAACTTGAAGACCTCCACTGCTGTTGTTCAGATCGGCGCCCCCGGTGCCGCAACCGGTAAGAGCCTGCAACTCCAGATTGGTGATACCGCTGATGATTTCAACCAGTTAAAGGTTGACATCCAGGATATGCACTGCAAGTCCCTGGGCATCGACGGTCTGACTGTTGGCACGCAGGATGGCGCAGTAGAGGCCATCAAGAAAATTAAGGATGCCATCAACATGGTCTCCGATGTCCGTGGTACCCTGGGTGCTACCCAGAACCGTCTGGACCACACCATCAATAATCTGGGTGTCATGACTGAGAACATCCAGGACGCAGAGTCTACCATTCGCGACGTGGACGTGGCCGAAGAAATGATGGCTTACACCAAGAACAACATCCTGATCCAGTCCGCCCAGGCCATGCTGGCCCAGGCCAACCAAGTGCCTCAGGGCGTTCTCCAGCTGCTCCAGTAAGAAGAACTCACCCTACGTTGTTTTTGGCAAAAACCGCATAAACCCAAACCGGGGGCGGGCTTCGGCCCGCCCCCATTTCTATGATAGACACGGAAAGGAAGCCGCGTGATGCAAGCTATCGACATTGCCCGCCGCTGTGGGTCGCTGAACGCCGTCTCGGAGGCCAACAGCGCCTACATCCTGGCCCTCCACCAGGGAGGATTGACACCAGAAGAACGATTGGAAGCTGCCGTCTACCTGCTGCGCATGGGCGGGAACTACCGCATTGCCTACACCCAGTTTGCCCAACTCTACAACGAAGGGCAGTTCCAGGAACAATGCCTGGATATCATGACGGAGGCATTTTATCTCCCTAACGTAAAGCCCATGAAAAACCGCTATGAAAAAAACTGCGCGGCACTGAAAAAATACCCCTATCTGTTCCGAACTGACTTCCCAAAATTCGAGGAACTTCCTCTGCGCTTCTACCCCTTTGACGACAACGGCTACTTGCCCTATGTCCCAGGCGAGCAAGTTTTTGGCAACTATATCAATTTCAACCACCCGGTGGTAAGCCGGAATTTTTTCAAAGACTTAGAAAATCCCATCCTGGCACAGGATGTTTATTCTCAATACGAACTAGAATATCTCTATGACAATGTACGTCCCAGCGAGGACATTGGGCGTGAGAATCACCTGTATCTCCACTATGGGAGTTGGGAGGCATTCTGCGCCTACTTGCAGGTGCTGAACGTGCGTCATATTTTGGATAAGAAAAAGATTGTATTTCTTTTTGGGGAAGAGATTTCTCGTTATCCCATTGATTTTAAGGAAACCTACGATATTGACTATAGTCAGTACCCTGTAAAGCAAATCGGGTTTCAAGATATTCAACGTCTGATTTGGCACACCCAGCTTTCATCAGATAACGGTGGTGACTTCTTCAATGAAGTGTTTGACAATCATCCCAATTTGGTGTGTATGCCCTCAGTGATGATGGACGATGTTGAAGCGGCCATCCAGAACTGTAAAAATGAGTTTAATAGAGCTGACAAACTGCGTGCCTCTGGCACTACCGGTATTTCCTTTGACAACGCGGTGGTAGAGAAGTTGTACTGGAGCGGCAGTCGTTCAGACAAAGACATTTTGTCAGTCCTTTTTATGATGCAGGGGGCATATATGGAGGGATTGGATCATGCAGCGCGAATTTACCCGGCTCTTTTTTTTCAGCCACATTTCAACAACATGGATTATGACCTTTTCCCCGATGAGAAGGGGCGAACGGTTCTCGCGTCAAAGCAATATAACGAAATTCATAGCTCCTCCATTTTCAAATCATTCAAATACATCAAAACCTTTACTCCAATGCGCCGTATTACTACTAGCTACGCCGCAACTGTTCGTTGGATGGTGGAAAAGCGGGGGCACATCAAAGAAGTAAATGGAAAAAGGACTGTGATCTCAGATTTAGTGGCAGACCGAGTGGCCAACCGCAGCTTTATGATTGACCCAGAAGATCGGCTATACAAAGACAGTGTGCTAGTCCGTTTTGAAGACGGTAAGACAAATCCCCGTGCCACCTTCACCGCTCTAGCGGCATTCCTGGATATCCCGTACACCGAGAGTATGACCTACTGTTCTGAAAAAGGTATCCATGATGTGGAAACAGCTGAGGGTAACGTAATTGGTTTTGATACTGCTACCGTATACCGTACCTATGATGAATATGCCACAAATGATGAGAGGGCTTATATTGAGTTTTGTTTGCGGGACGCTTATCAATTTTATGGTTATGATCTCCACTATTACGATGGTTCCCCAGTAAATGAGGCACAACTGAAAGGATGGCTAGAGGGATTCACTAGCATGGATAGTCGTATTTCCGAAACTTGGAAAAACAATGTCTTGGCTGGCAGTAATCTTGTAACTGCCTCAAATGGAAAGATTTCGGAAGAGGATGTTGATGAAAAAATAAAAAATAATTTTTTAGAAAGTGTTCAAAAAAAGAACAATACTATTCGCCTGCGCATCGGCAAAGCAATGATTAACGGCCTCTACTTCATCAACAAAAACGGCCAACCCCTGCGCATGATGCCCAAGCTAGAGCTAGACCCCGCCCTACTAGACCAACCCCTATACCACTAAGGAGACGCCATGGAAAAGGGAACTGTATACTTTTTTACCGGCCTGGCCGGCGCAGGCAAAACCACCATCGGCGGCCTGTTCTACCGGCACCGGAAAGCCCAAAAGCCCAACGTGTTCTGCATCGACGGCGACGCCATGGACGGCGTGTTTGAGCGCACAGGCTACTCCACCGCCGCCCGGCTGAAAGACGCCAAGGCCCAATTCCGCCTCTGCCGCGCCCTGTCCGAACAGGGCATTGACGTGGTGATGTGCAGCATTTCCATGTATGACGAGATCCGCGACTGGAACCGGGCCAATATTGAGAACTACAAAGAAATCTACATCAAAGTCACACGGGATACCCTCTACCGCCGGGACCAGAAAAAGCTCTACTCCTCCGGTGCCAAGGAGGTGGTAGGGGTTGACCTGCCCTACGACGAGCCCAAGACCCCAGACGCCATTGTGGAAAACGACGGGCAGGAGACCCCTGAAACCATTGTGGCCCGGCTGGAAGCACAGTTCGGCCTGATTTAGGAGGGAATCCACCATGCCCCACACACTCACCAAGCCCCAATTTACCCACCTGTCCC
>CAJTQP010000007.1 GCA_910578575.1 uncultured Oscillospiraceae bacterium | reverse complement strand
GGGCACCCTGGGCAGCTTCTCCGGCATGGGTGGCGCCAGCGACGTCTCCAGCTGGGCCAACCAGGCCATGCGCTGGGCTGTTGGCTCTGGCATCATCAACGGCGATGCCAACAACAACCTCAACCCCGGTAGCACTGCTACCCGCGGTGAGGTTTCCCAGATGCTGATGAACTTTGTGAAGCTCATTACGAAGTGATTCCCTGAACATCACAAACTAAGCACACAGAGAGGCGGCCAGCCGGAGGTTCCGGTTGGCCGCCTTGTTTATCCCTTCTTGTTTCCGTCCGCGTAAATTGACCAGCTTCCCCGGCAAAACACAACGAAAGCGGCGGCCTCCCGGCCACAACCAGGAATCCCCCACAGATTTTGGTCATAATATTAACAAACCGTTCACAGAATGGTTTTGACATTCGGGGGCAATGCTTCTATAATACTGTCTAGCGGAACCGCCACCCTGGCAGCTTCGCTGGCTTCCTGTATCCGTCGGGGCAACTTTTGCCACCGGCGTGCTTACAATACAATAGGCCCATTCTATACACCAGTGAGGAGGTCATGGTATGCAGTTGGAGCTGAGCAAAAAGGAATTCCGGCGTCTGTTGGATATGGCATACATTGGGAACTGGATCCTCAACTCCACCCGTGGGGAGGACCGCTTTCGGGACTACGACCACGTGGAGAGCCTGCTCTTTGAAAAAGCCCGGCAGGAGGGCATGAACATCTTGGCGGAGACTTATATGGGAGAGGCCGTCCCCTCCCGCGCCTTTGTAGAGGGGGGCATCCATGAGGCCATCATGGAGTATGAGAACAACGTGTTCTTCGACATCCTGGCCGAGGACCTGGCCCGCCGGGATATGAACGACGCCCCCATCGACGAGAACAACTACGCCGAGCTCACCCGCCGCATCGAAGCGTATATCAATGAGTTTGAGGAGAACGGGACGGACAATATCCTGGTAGACACAGACACATTATAAAAATAAGCCCTGAATAAACCACCCCGGCAGCAGCGCCCAGTGCGCAGCTGCCGGGGTGGTTTGTGTTTTACGCGATCCCGCTCAGGGCATCGTTTCCTCGCTTACCGGGCGCTGGTCGATACAGAGGGCAAAATAGTCCTGGCTGGCACTGAACAGCAGATTGTATTCTGGGGCACGTTCCCCAAACAGCGGACCCACTTCCTCCCGGTCCAGAAAACGGTCCCCTTCCAGTTGGTATTCGTCGGGGTCATCCCCGAAGCTGGCCGCCGCCCACTGCAACAGGTGCTGGGCCAGCTCCTGCATGGCAAAGAGGACGATCTCATTCTTGGCGTAAAAGTCCATCCCGAACATCAGGCTGGCTGCCCGTAGCAGGGTCTTTTCCCCGATCACCAGGAGGAACCGCAGGGTTTGTCCCTGGTGTCCCCTGTAGGTCAGCTCATAATACTGGGCATCCACAATGGCGGTTTCCGCAGAAAACCGGCCGACAAATTGAATGCTGGGTCCAAACATCTCCTGTAGGGGATGGAGAATCACCGCACGGATCACAGTCCGCTCGTCGTCCCTTTTCAGCGACACCTGCTGCACCACAGTTTTTCCCGTGATGGCCCGGTCTGCAATGAGGATGTGACCGGTGAGCCAGCCGGTGCACACGCCGATGAAGCGCTGTACCGTTTCGGTGGAAAAGTCTGAGGCATAGAGAGCCCGTTCCAGCTCCGGGAGGGTCTCCCGTTTCATCCTGTCGTGGATCCGCTTGTGGGACAAGTAGCCGTCGTACCCGATCTCCCGCATATAGGCTTCCTCTTCCGCAAAGTGCTTGATGGCATAGGCCTTGAAATATTTGATCCCTTCGATACAGGCAAACTTGTTCTCATGCTTTTCCACATAGAGGTCCATGACCTTCTCCACGATGGCAAAAAGCCTGCGGTGGGCCTGGTCCACGATCTCTACGCCGATGTTAAAACGATCCTGCCAATGGAGTTGTTGCATAGTGCTCCCTTCTTTTCTGTCACCCGCAGGATGGGTGGAATGAGCGTCGATATTTCACCGGCGGGAGGGAAAGCGTTACCCTCGGCTACCTCACAGCAGAAGACGAGTTTCCCCTGATTTCGCCGGTCAATCCAATCTATGTTCGTCCACTGGAACTTGTTCGTTCCCTGTCCTCCGGCAACTCCCAGGGCAGTTTAGGAAAAGAGCTATCAAAAAGTACACTTTTTGATAGCTCTTTTGCTCTGTGTAAGTATACCATAAACCCCCAGTGGTATCAAGCATTTTCTTCTCTTTTTCACAAGAGAATTTGTTGAATTTCCCCAGTATATGGAAAACTATAGTTTTACAAAAAAGTGTACTTTTTGATAAATTCCAACAGTTTTCATAAAGAATGGGGGAACCTGAGATGGGACACTCCCGGAAAAAATTAGATCTCACTGGTCAGCGCTACGGCCACCTCACCGTCCTGGCCCCGGCGGAAAACATCGGCAAACGCACCGCCTGGCGCTGCCGCTGCGATTGTGGACAAGAGGCCGTGATCCAGACTACCCGCCTGCGCAGCGGCCACACCACCAGCTGTGGCTGCCAGAGCCCCGGCGCCGGCCTCACCGCCCTGACCTACATCGACGGCACCTGCGTGGAAATGCTCCGGGCCAAAACCCTGCGGAAGAACAACACCAGCGGTGTCACCGGGGTGGAATGGTGGAGCGCCAAGCAGCGCTGGCGGGCCTCCATCTGCTTCAAGGGCAAGCGGTATTACCTGGGCAGCTATGCCCGCTTCGAGGATGCCGTCCAGGCCCGGAAGCGTGGGGAGGAACAGCTCCACGACGAATTTCTCCGTGAATTTACCAAAACTGCGCCAGATGTGCAAGTTTCGGTTGATTCAAATTTCTCATGAGAGGAGGGAGCACCATGTACCGTGCGGACCCACCCTGGGGTTGTCCCGCCGTCCAAGGC
Source organism: uncultured Oscillospiraceae bacterium (assembly GCA_910578575.1). GTDB lineage: Bacteria > Bacillota > Clostridia > Oscillospirales > Oscillospiraceae > Evtepia. The sequence goes on along the minus strand of CAJTQP010000007.1, from coordinate 51,014 downwards.
GTCGCGGATGGCGGGGAGACGGCGTAAGACGCAGGGCAAACCATTGGAAACGATGGGACGCAAAGCCAGAGGCTGAGGCGCTAGTGGGAGCCCCCACCGGCGCGATGCTCGTTCGGTTGCAATTCGGCAAACCGCTGGAAACGGCGGGACGGCAAAGCAAGGGGCCTACGGCGCACCAGCGCTAGGGCAGCCCAGCTACCGGATCCCTTTGCGTCCGATTATGCAAAGAAAGGAATGCACAATGAAGAATATGAGAAAACGTATCCTCTCCCTCATGGTCGTCCTGATGATGAGCCTGAGCCTGGTCCAGCCCACAGCCTTCGCCGCCACAGTTGGCGAGGGAACGGAAGCTGGCGGGTCTGGCGACATCAACATCCAGACCGTTGTTGTGGAGAAGACTGCTCCGGAGACTCCTGACAACACTCCCGGCAGCACGGATTCCACACCGCCCCCCAGCAACACACCGGCTTCTGGGGAGAACACCCCTGAGAGCCAGGACCCCTCCACTGGGGACGAGAACACCGGCGACAGCAGTGAGAGCGAGAAGCCTGAGCTGGTCAATCCCGACGGCAGCATCAACCCCGACGCCGTGGATCGGCCTGAGCAGAGCGACACCGTTACCGTCACCCCTGGCCCTGCCGCAGAGGAACAGGATCCTGACGCAGACGTAACCCCTCCTACCGAGGAGACGGACCCTGGTGAGGAAGGTACCACGCCTCCCACTGAGGAAACCGACCCCGGCGAGGAAGGTACCACACCTCCCACTGAGGAAACCAAACCCGGTGATGAGGACAGCAAGCCCGAAGTCAACAACCCCTGGGAGCTTTTCTACGATGAGGATAGTGATACCTACAAGTTGACCTTCAACATCAAAGAAAATGCCGAGGGTAACCAAGTCCTTGATTTGACCAACGCACTAGACCTGTTGAACCAGTATGCTGAGGCTGGCAAGAAAGAGTTGGCAAAGGCTGAAGCCGAACTGGAACAGCAAAAAGAGCAACTGCGCGCTGAGCTAGAGAACTCGGAAGAGTATCAAGCATATAAGGCTGAATACGCTGAGTATGAAAAAGCACACACAGCGGATATGGTAGTGGTCAAACAAATCCTTACAAATTTCGGAGGCGGCTATGACATCACCGGTAAAACCGAGGATGAGCTGATTGCCGAGTTTAACAGACAGTTCGGAACCATGTTTGGAGAACTGGCCCAGAAACCCGAAATCCCTGAAAGCATAAAGGGTGCTGTGGAAGCCATTGACAATCTGAAAATTCCTCAAGAACTGTATGACCGCTGGATCAATGCAGATGTGTTGCAACCCGGTGACATTCGGAAGTTTGAAATCTTCTTCACCAGCGACTCCAAGCATACCTATCAGTACAAAGACGGCAGCTTTATCCTGGCAACCCCTGAGTGGAACACCTCTGGCGAAGGATTCACCGGCTTTGACGGTCAAATCCTGCCCGGCGAGTATATCGACAAGGCGGAATACCATGTAACCCTTCGTTGCGACCCCATCCAAAACTTGCTGGTCAAGGAATTGGGCGTTGACGAGTGGGATGCCTGGAATAGCCTCCCCAGCTATGTGGACAATCAGGTCAAAAAATATTTGTCTGAGAAATACGGCCAGGATACTGTGTCCGCAAATCTAAATGCCTACTTGCTGGATTACTACAATTCCAAGGATGGCACCAACTATGCAAGCATCGACGAATTGGTCAAGAACAATGATGCTGCCAAAAATGAACTGACCAAGACCGCAACCTCCGGCAACAAGTGGTTTGATATCAATGGCGAAACGTTTGTCGTGGACACTCACTTGGAAACCGTCAAATACGACAAGTTCTACAAGGAACTGTTCTCCTTTGTCTACGGCGACAAGGACGACATTGACGCAATCACCGGTGACATGGTAACCAACGGCCAGTATGAGAACGACAGTTGGACAGATGAGGGCCATAAAGCTGCGCTCTATTACTACATGGCCCACAAGGAAATCTGGGCGGAGACCAACCAGTATTTCCAAAAGCTTCTGGAAGACGGTTTGACCGCCGGTCAGGCCATCTGGCCCAGCTTCATGATGGCGCTGAACATTGACGGTGAACTCACTGGCAATGACTGGCAGAACACCAAGTGGCCCTGGTACAACTCCATCGAGCTGGAGCAGATGGACATCGACTTCTCCCTGACCAAGAAGGACGGCGAGACTGGCGAGACCATCACCAACTCCGAGACCGGTTTCCAGGTGTATTACATTGACAAGGTCAAGGGTGAGGACGGCACTGAGACCTCCGTCAATATGTACTGCTCCTACGACGAGGAAACCCAGAGCTACACCTTCACCGCCACCCCCGGCACCGTATGGACCCAGAACGGCCAGCTGAACATCGACTACGCCATGATGAAGGACATCGTGTACTATCTCCAAGAGACCGTCGCCCCCGACGGCTATGAGAAGGACCCCAATGTCTATATCGTCATGAACGAGGACGATTACAACCAGCTCACGGACGAGGCTAAGGCTGACCTGGAGGGCACCTTTGACAAGTTCCTGGACATGACCGTGACCAACGGTGGTCTGTCTGTCTCCACGGACTTCATCAATGTCAAGATCGTGACCACCCCCGACCGGCCCACACCGCCCCCCACGCCTGACCCCGATCCGGATCCCGACCCTGAAGAGCCTCCCGTGGATGTCCCCGACCCCGACGTGCCCCTGGTTCCCCCGCCGGAGGAACCCCCGGTGGATATCCCCGAAGAGGACCCGCCCCTGGTGGACATTCCCGAAGAAGAGCCTCCCCTGGTGGATGTGCCTGACCCGGATGTCCCCCTGTCCCCCCGTCCCTCCACCCCCACAAAGCCTGTACCTCCTGTGACCACCGTGGAAGTGGAGATCCCCGACGAGGATGTGCCCCTGGCTGACGTGCCCAACACTGGGGACGGCACCGGCCTGTGGTGCACCCTGGGCCTGATGGCTGGCGCCGGCCTGGCCTATCTTTTCTTGGAGGAGAAGAAGCGCCAGAGCAACGCCCAGTAAGACGGCCAAAGTAAACTGCAAACGCGGCCCGGTTTTCCGGGCCGCGCCTTTTTCTTTCTGTATAACAACGCTGCTATGCGAAAAAACGCCACTCGTTATATCGTGCATTGCCTTCCTCATGATATAATAGTCCAAACACCTTTGGTTGTCCAGTTACGTCATCAATCCATCCAGTCACGTCAACGGGACTTACCCAAACAGCCATTTGAACGAATAAATAGGTAGAGGACTAGCAATATGGTAAGAATAGCGATTTGCGATGATGAGGCCCCGACCCGCGCCTATCTCACAACCCTGATTCTAGCGCAAGATCACCCCTGCGAGATCATAGAGTACGCATCTGCCGGTGACTGCCTGGCAGATCACCGAGAAATTGACCTACTCTTTCTGGACATCGCGCTGGATGCCAACCGCCAGGATGGGATGGCGCTGGCCCGGAAAATCAGGGAAGGCAGTTGGCACACCCAACCGATCATCATCTTTGTGACGGGCTATGAGCGGTATGTATTTGACGCCTTTGACGTGGGGGCATTTCAATACCTACTGAAGCCAGTGGACGAGGACAAATTTGCCCAGGTTTTTACCCGCGCGGTTGCACAGATCGAGGCCAACCGGGAAAAACCGGCCCGCACCCTGACTCTTCAATCGGCAGGTGTCAGCCGAACCGTTCCACTGGATAGCATCTACTACATCGAAAGCAGCAACCACAAGGTGATCCTGCGGTTGAAGGACGGGGAATTTTCCTGCTATGGGAAACTCCGAGACTTAGAGGCGACGTTGGGCGATTCATTCTGCCGTGTCCACAAAGGCTATCTCGTCAACCTCGCCTATGTGGAGGGGTACAGTAAGACGGAGCTGACCTTGACCAATGGAGAAACGCTGTTGATCTCCAAATACAAGTACCAGGACTTTGTGAAAGCACACCTGCGCTTTTTGAAAAAAGGAGCTGGCCTATGAGTGCGCCAGAATTTCGGATATTCAACCAGGTGTTTTCCCTTGGCGTTGCTCTGTTGTATGCCAGTCTGCTCACCGCCTTTTTTCGTCCCTTTGTCCCGCAGGAGAAGAAACGGTGGAAACTACTCCTTGTCTTTTCCATTTACCTCCTTTTTGCCGTGGTCTGCAATCACCCAGCACTCCCCCAAGGCTCCTTTGGTCTGATCGTGACGGCGCTACTGCTGGTAGTATCAAACTGGATCGGTTTGGAAAAATCTCAGGGTTTCCTCCTGTCGCTGCTCTATTTCAATGCCAGGATTTCCAGTGGCCTGGTGGTGGAGAGCTTGTATTTTCTCCTGGAACGGTGGCTGCCCCTCCCCACGGAACCACCAGAAATCGTCTTTTTCCGGGCCGCCGTCATGGTAATGCTATTTCTGTTGTCCCACGCCACTCTATTCGCCGTTATGCTATACGCCCTCCAACGGCAGCTGCAAAAACAGCGGATACCGCTTCACCGGCGGGAGCTGTGCTATCTCAGTTTGGTGCCAACCGCGGGGATCTTGTTTGGGCAGGTGATCTCCCGGCTGCTGATCGATTTTCAGGACGGTGTTCTGTTTCAGCTCTATGCACGCCATCCGGCGTTTTTGGCGGTGGTGCCGGCGCTGGCCCTGTTGTTCTATGGGGGAGCCTATCTGACCATCGCTTTTCAACAGGGTATGGCGGCACTCCAGGCGGAACGTGCGGTGTTGTTCGCGGAGCGTCAACAGACGCAGACAATCCGGGCACGTATCCATGAAGCAGAACAATTCTACACTCGCATCCACCAACTGAAGCATGAAATGCGGGGCCATTTGACCAACATCAAGGGCCTGACACAGAGGGGTGAATATGCCAGTTTGGAGGACTATATCGCCCGGATGGATGAGAGCATCCCCGGCTTTGCGCTGGCGCTCCAGACGGGAAACCCGGTCACGGATGTGATCGTCAATGATATACGGCGTCGGAGCCTCGATGTGGGCATCCATTTCCAGGTGGACTTCCATTTCCCGGCACCGGGGGCCTATGATGCCTTTGACGTGGGAATCATCCTCCAAAACCTGCTGCAAAACGCGGTGGAAGCCTGCGAGAACGTCAACGAGGGTGCGCGTTTTATTGCACTGACTGGAAAGAGAACCGGACGGTTCTTTCTCATCGAGGTCAAAAACGCTTTCACAGGTACAGTGGTATTCGGACCGGACGGTCTGCCTGTCACAACGAAACTAGAAGATGCGCCCATGCACGGCATAGGTCTTGCCAACGTGCGGCGGGAGGCGGAGAAGTATCGAGGAGAATTGGAGCTGAAGGTAAATCAGCAGGAATTTTCCGCAACGGTTTTATTGCAGGAAAGGAGCAGTTTATGAACAGTATCATTCAGCCCAGCTATGGGCCGGGGGCATACAGCACTCCCACAAAAGCCCGTGAGACAAAGCCGTCCGGAACACAGGGCAGCAGTTTCCTTGATCTGGCGGCGCAGGCAAGCAAGCGCAGAACCGGCACGCTCCCCACCGGTCTGGGTGGCCTGACAGGCATGGCAGCAATGCCCACCAGCCTAATGATGGATTTAGCGGTTCTGTCTGGCGGACAGGTGCAGACCAAGGGCACGGCGGCGGCGGAGCCCCCTTCCCTGGAAACCATGTTGAAGGCCAAATATCCCAACATCCATTACCACGTCTTTGATGCCAGCAGCGGCTATTGGCGCAGCCGGAACGACTATCCTCACTATCTGCTATACCAGGACGGGGACAAAGCCAAGGAAACGCTGGAGCACTGGCAGCCCACCGGGGCCAACCCCTTCTATGGCTCCATCGACGGCAGGTTTACCGCGCCCAAAGAGATTCACGCGCTGGGCAGCGTCCCACCTGGGAGCAAGGCCGTGGTCATTCATCCCAAGGTACAGGCGCGTATGGAGGAAGACAGCGCCTACGCTCAGGAGATTTTTGCGAAAATCGACAGGTGGTTTGCCTTTGACGTGGCGAGGAACGAGGCCATCCGCCCCGGAAGTACGTGGGATATGTCCCAGGCTGTTGCCATTGGTGAGGATGGGAATATCTGTAACGCCTGTTCCTCCAGCGGCGGCGGTGAGATCACGTATTCCAAAAGTGGCTCTGACGAGGAAGAAAGCTGGTGGGATCTACGCATGGCCCGCCACGCCGAGTTTATGAAGCTGGCGGCAGAAAAGCAGATCCAGCGGCGTATCCAGGCTTCCCATCTGGCTGCATCCGCTGCGGCGAAATCCCAGCTTGCCACCATGCTGAACAATGGAACTCTGCGAGAGGTTTTCGGCAGTGAGATCGCTGGTACTCCCACCGAAACTGTTTTGGCCATCACCCAGGCCCAGATTTGGGGCGGCATTTGACTCCCTCTCCCCCCACAAAGGGAACCACTTTTCTGCGGGAAATAGGGGCCAGAGAACCGGGCCGGCAGGGCGAAGTGGTACCCATTCTATCCATACTATCAAAAACTGTCAAAAAGAGCTTTTCTTTTGGAGCAGGATGAGAAAACACTACACTTTTTGTGTGGTGTTTTCTTATTTTTAGTTGACAGGGAAAAAAGTGGTTATTATAATAGGGACAAAGCAAATTGTGTCCCGACGGGAACCCACGGGAACCCCCACACAATGGAACACCATAACCGCATATCGTTCGGATGAGAAAACCGGGAGATACCGCCCAGGCGGAGCCGAAGGGGCTGCAAAAACTCTCAGGCAAAAGGACCGGTTTTGGACGAAACTCTGGAAAGCGAAGGACGCACCGAAGAGGCAATCCGCAGCCGCGGAGAATCTTTCAGGTCAGATCACGGAGGCACAGTATTTGGACATTCAAATATGGTGTCTCCGCTTTTTGTTAAGCCCTTGCGCAACGCAAGGAGAAGGAGTGAATCGTTATGGAACGCAAAACCCCGCTTTACGAAACCCACGTGGCCGAGGGCGGCAAGATCGTCCCCTTTGCCGGGTATCTGCTGCCGGTCCAGTACGGCAGCGGTGTCATCAAGGAGCACATGGCTGTGCGGCAGCAGGCCGGGCTCTTTGACGTCTCCCACATGGGGGAAGTCCTCTTCACTGGCCCCACGGCCCTGGCCAGCCTGAACCACCTGCTGACCAATGATTACAGCAATATGCCTGTGAACAAGGTCCGCTACGGCGTGATGTGCAACGCCCAGGGCGGCACCATCGACGACCTGGTGGTGTATAAGTTCGGGGAGGAAGCCTATCTGGTGGTGGTCAATGCCTCCAACCGGGAGAAGGACTACGCCCACATGGCCGCCAACGTCCTGGACGGCACCAAGTGCGAGGACATCTCCGACTCTGTGGCCCAGCTGGCCCTCCAAGGCCCCAAGGCCCCGGCAATCTTGAAAAAGCTGCTGCCGGAGGAGCAGATCCCCAAGGGCTACTATACCGCCCTGCCCAACGTGGAAATCCAGGGCATGAAGTGCCTGATCTCCCGCACCGGCTACACCGGCGAACTGGGCTATGAGATCTATACCTCCAACGAGGACGCCCCCAAGCTGTGGAAGCTCCTGCGGGAGACCGGCGAGGAATTCGGTCTCATCCCCTGCGGCCTGGGTGCCCGCGATACCCTCCGCCTGGAGGCCGCCATGCCCCTGTACGGCCATGAGATGGACGAGACCATCACCCCCCTGGAAGCCGGCCTGGACTTTGGCGTCAAGCTGAACAAGGAGGAGTTCATCGGCAAAGAGGCCCTGGTGGCCGCCGGTAGCCCCAAACGGGTCCGCATTGGCCTAGAAGTCACCGGCCGGGGCATCGTCCGGGAGCAGCAGGAGGTCTTCGCCAACGGGGAAAAAATCGGTGTGACCACCTCCGGCACCCACTGCCCCTACCTGGGCAAAGCCGTCGCCATGGCCCTGGTGGATGCCCAGCACACCGCCGAGGGCACCGAGCTGGAAGTGGACGTCCGGGGCCGTAAGGTGTCCGCCAAAATCATCCCCCTGCCCTTCTATACCAGAGGGAAATAAGCCCCCACGCCCTGGGGCACAATACCACAAAAAATAAAAACATATCTTAATGGAGGAACGCATCATGTCTAACATTCCCGCCGAACTGAAGTATAGCAAGTCCCATGAATGGATCAAGGAGGAGGACGGGGTCTTTACCATCGGCCTCACCGACTATGCCCAAAGCGCCCTGGGTGACATCGTGTTCATCAACCTGCCGGAAGAGGAGGACAGTGTCACCGCCGGGGAATCCTTCTCCGACGTGGAATCCGTGAAAGCCGTCTCCGACGTGTTCTCCCCGGTCACCGGCACCGTCACCGCCGTCAACGAGGAGCTACTGGACAATCCCGCCCTGGTGAATGAAGCCCCCTATGAGGCATGGTTGATCAAGGTCAGCCAGGTCACAGACAGCGAGGAGCTCTTGGACGCCGACGCCTACGCAGCCGTGGTGGCCGCAGAGGAGGCATAAGATGGGCAGCTATATTCCCGCCACAGGGGAAGAGCGGCAAGCCATGCTCCAGGCCATCGGCCTGACCTCCACCGACCATCTCTTTGACGTGGTCCCTGAAAACGTCCGGGTCAAGAGCCTGGACCTGCCCCAAGGGCTCAGTGAGCTGGAGGTCAGCCAGAAGATGGCCGGTATGGCCAGCAAGAACCGTGTGTTCCAGAGCATCTTTCGAGGCGCCGGAGCTTACTGCCACTATATCCCCTCCATCGTCAAGACGGTGACCTCCAAGGAGGAATTCCTCACCGCCTACACCCCCTACCAGGCGGAGATCAGCCAGGGGGTATTGCAGTCTATCTTTGAGTACCAGACCCAAATCTGTGAACTCACCGGCATGGATGTGTCCAACGCCTCTGTCTACGACGGGGCGGTGGCCGCCGCCGAGGCCATCTTCATGTGCCAGGAGCGCAAGCGCAGTGGCGTGATCGTCTCTGGCGCTGTGGATCCCCAGACCCTGACGGTGATCCAGACCTATTGCGAGAGCCGGGACGTGCCGGTGACGGTCCTGCCGGTGAACGGCTACGCCACCGATCCCGCCGCCCTGAAAGCTGTGCTGGCCAAGGATACCGCCGCCGTCTATGTCCAGAGCCCCAACTACTACGGGGTCCTGGAGGACATGGACGCCTTGGTGGCCGCCACCCATGAGGTGGGTGCCAAGGTCATCATGGGGGCCAATCCCATCTCCCTGGGCCTGCTGAAAACCCCTGGGGAGTACGATGTGGACATTGCCGTGGGCGAGGGCCAGCCCTTGGGGATGCCCCTGTCCTTTGGCGGCCCCTACCTGGGCTTTATGGCCTGCAAGCAGGCCATGATGCGTAAGCTCCCCGGCCGGATCGTGGGAGAAACCACCGACGCTGAGGGCCGCCGCTGCTTCGTGCTGACCCTCCAGGCCCGTGAACAGCACATCCGCCGGGAGAAGGCCTCCTCGAATATCTGCTCCAACGAGGCCCTGTGCGCCATGACCGCCTCGGTGTACCTGGCCGCCATGGGCCCCCGCGGCCTGCGCCAGGTGGCAGAGAGCTGCGCCGCCCATGCCCACTACCTGGCCGGGGAACTGGCCAAGCTGGGCTTTGCCCTGCGCAGCGGGGAAAAACCCTTCTTCCACGAATTTCTCACCGACTGCCCGGTGGAGCCGGAGAAGCTCTGCGCCGCCCTGGAGGCCCAGGGCATCCTAGGTGGCCTGCCGGTGGAGGGCGGTATCCTGTGGTGCTGCACAGAGCGCAACACCAAGGCTGACATGGACAAGCTCATCGCTGTGATTGGGGAGGTGCTCAGAACATGAAACTGCTGTTTGAACGGAGCCGTCCCGGCCGGGGCAGTACCCTGCTGCCTGCCTGCGACGTCCCGGCGGTGGACTTTGACCAGAGCCTGCTGCGCGCCCAGGCCCCCCGCCTGCCGGAGATTTCCGAAATCGACTTGGGCCGCCACTACACCCAGCTGGCCAAGCAGACCCATGGGGTCAACGACGGCTTCTATCCCCTGGGCTCCTGCACCATGAAATACAATCCACGGGTGAACGAGGAGGCCGCGTCTCTCCCCGGCTTCACCCAGGTCCATCCCCTTCAGCCCCAGGAGACGGTACAGGGTGCCTTGGAAGTCCTGCATACCGCGCAACAGCTCCTGTGCGAGATCACCGGTATGGACGGCATGAGCTTCCAGCCTGCCGCCGGGGCCCATGGGGAATACACCGGCCTGCTGCTCATCCGCAAGTACCACCAGTCCAAAGGGGACACTGCCCGGACGAAGATCATCGTCCCGGACTCTGCCCACGGCACCAACCCCGCCTCCGCCACCATGGCGGGCTTCAAGGTGGTCTCCGTGCCCTCCAACGACATGGGCGGGGTGGACCTGGAGGCCCTGCGCAAGGCCGTGGGCCCCGACACCGCCGGCCTGATGCTCACCAACCCCAACACCGTAGGCCTCTTCGACGCCAACATCCTGGAAATCACCCAGATCGTCCACGATGCCGGGGGCCTGTGCTACTACGACGGGGCCAACCTCAACGCCGTAATGGGCCACGTCCGCCCCGGCGATATGGGCTTTGACTGCGTCCACCTGAACCTCCACAAGACCTTCGCCACCCCCCATGGCGGCGGCGGACCCGGCAGCGGCCCGGTGGGCTGCAAGGCCATGCTGGAGCCCTTCCTCCCTGCCCCTAGGGTGAAGGAAGCCGGCGGGGTCTATTCCCTCTACACCCCGGACCAGACCATGGGCCAGGTGCGGAGCTTTTATGGCAACTTCCTGGTGGTGGTAAAGGCCCTCACCTACCTCATCACCCTGGGCAAGGAGGGCATCCCGGAGGCCTCTGCCGGGGCGGTGCTCAACGCCAACTATTTGATGAAGAAGCTCATGGGCCACTACGATATGGCCTACAACACCCTGTGTATGCACGAATTTGTCATGACCCTCCAGGGTCTGGCCCACGACAGCGGCGTCACCGCCATGGACGTGGCCAAGCGCCTCTTGGATTTCGGCATCCATCCCCCCACCATGTACTTCCCCCTGATCGTCCACGAAGCCCTCATGGTGGAGCCCACGGAGACGGAGAGCCCGGAGACCTTGAACGAGGCCGCCCAGGCCTTCCTGGAGATTTTGGCGGAGGCCAAGGACGACCCGGAAAGCCTCCATCACGCCCCCCATCACTGCCCCATCGGTCGCCCCGACGAGGTCACCGCCGCGCGGGACCCCATCCTGCGGTACAACTTTGAGGCGTGAAGCCATGAGAGATGGGAGGCGCATGTATGCTTCGTGAGTTGTATGTGCTCGATACCCGGAACACGGACCCCCGGCACAACCTGGCCTTAGAGGAATATCTTCTGCGCCATGTGCAGCCCGGTACCTGTATCCTGTATCTGTGGCAGAACCAGCGCACCGTGGTCATCGGGCGCAACCAGCACGCAACCAACGAATGCCGCGTCCAAGCACTGGAAGCAGACGGCGGACAGCTTGTCCGCCGTCTGTCTGGTGGTGGGGCGGTTTATCACGATTTGGGGAACCTGAATTTTACCTTTTTGACCGTCCACCGGGACTACGACGTGGAGAAGCAGACCCAGACCATCCTCCAGGCGGTCCAGTCCCTGGGCATCCCGGCGGAGAAGAACGGGCGCAATGACCTGACTGTCCAGGGGGGGAAGTTCTCCGGCCACGCCTACTACCGCACTGGGGAACAGTGCTACCACCACGGGACCCTGATGGTGGCGGTGGACCTGGCCCCTTTGGAGCGGTATTTGAACGTCTCCCCCCTGAAGCTGCAAGCCAAGGGCGTTGCGTCGGTGCGGGCGAGAGTAGTGAACTTGCGAGAGTTCCGACCAGAGCTGACCATGGAGGAACTGCGGCAAGGGCTGATCACCGCCTTTTCCCAGGTCTACGGCCTACCCGTGCAGCCCCTCACCGAAGGGGATCTGGACGGGGAAGCCCTGGCCCAGGGCATCGCCCGCTTTTCCGACCTGGCCTGGACTTACGGGGATACCCGGCCCCTGGAAACCAGCCGGGAGGCCCTCTTCCCCTGGGGCATCCTGCGCCTGGACTACAGCCAGCGCCACGGTATCTTGACCCAGGTGGCCCTGTGGTCTGACGGCCTGGAGGAGGAATTTTTGCGCCGGGTGCCGGAGGCCTTGCAGGGCTGTCCCCGGCAGAGCACAGCTATTCGCCAACGGCTCCTGGCCCTGCCTAACGCTGGGGAGGACATGATCGAGAGCATCCTGACATTGCTTATGGAGGAGTAACCCATGAATTTTGATATTGCCATCATCGGCGGCGGTCCCGGCGGCTATACGGCTGCGGAGAAAGCAGTCAAGGCGGGGCTGCAAGTGGTCCTGTTTGAACAGGAGGATCTGGGCGGCACCTGCCTGAACCGGGGCTGTATGCCCACCAAGGCCCTGCTCCACAGTGCGGAGACCTACGCCTCCCTGGGCCACGCCCAGAACTTGGGCATCCAGACCCAGGATATCACCTATGACTTTGCCGCCATGCACCAGCGCAAGGACCAGGTGGTGAGCACCCTGCGCCAAGGGGTGGAAAAGCTCATGAAGGCCAACAAAGTCACCGTGGTCTCCGGCCAGGCCCAGATCCAAACTGCCGGGGTCATTGCCTGCAACGGGGAGATTTATGAAGTCAAAGACATCATCATCGCCACCGGCTCCCAGGTGGCCTATCCCCCCATCCCCGGCATCCGCCTCCCCGGCGTCTGGAACAGCCGGGATATCCTGGAGGGGGGCGGGCAGAACTTCGACTCCCTCATCATCATTGGCGGCGGCGTGGTGGGGGTGGAATGCGCCACCCTCTACCGCTGCCTGGGCTGTGAGGTAACGGTACTGGAGGCCGCCGACCACATCCTACCCTTTATGGACAAGGAGATCGCCCAGCGCCTGACCATGATCCTGAAAAAGCAGGGGGTCACGGTGGAGGCCAAGGCCAGCGTCCAGAACATCGAAGGCACCCCTGGGAACATGCACGTCACCTATGCCGACAAGAAGGGCGAGGCGCACACGGTAAGCGCCCAAGGAGTCCTGGCTGCCGCCGGGCGGAAGGCCAACCTGGAGGGCCTCTTCGGGCCGGACTTCTCCCTGGAACTGGAGCGGGGGGCCATCGTGGGCGACGTAGACGGCCGCACCAGCGTGCCCCACGTCTATGTGATCGGGGACGCCAAGGCCCGGAACATCCAACTGGCCCATGTGGCCAGCGCCCAGGGGGAGAATGCCGTGGCAGTGATTGCAGGCAAAAAGCCCCCCCTGGACATGTCCGTGGTGCCCAGCTGCGTCTACACCAACCCGGAGATCGCCTCGGTGGGCCTCACCGAGGAGGGGGCCAAGGCCGCCGGCATCGCTGTCAAGACCGGGAAGTATCTCACCGGGGCCAACGGCAAGTGCCTCATCGAGGGCACCGAGAGCGGCTATGTGAAGCTGGTGATCGACAGCGCCAACAGCAAGCTCTTGGGAGCGCAGTTGGTCTGCCCCCGCGCCACAGACATGGTAGGCGAGCTGACCCTAGCCATCCAGAAGGGCCTCACGGCGGATGAGCTGTCTGCGGTCATCCACCCCCACCCCACCTTCAGCGAAATGCTGTTTGGTGCCGCGGAGGGACTGCGGCAGCTATAACGGGATATGAACGGCAGGGAAATTTGTCCGGGGGTCTGGCATTTTGAGGAGGATTACCGGGTCTATTGCACCTTGCTCCAGGGGAAGGACCGGGCCATCCTCTGGGACACCGGCCAGGGGAAGCAGGATCTGGCAGCGTATGTGGCCTCCCGGCTGTCCACCCCCTGCTTGGTGCTGAACAGCCACGGGCACAGCGACCACGTTGGCGGGAACTTCCGCTTTCCCCTGGTCTATGCCCCTCCACTGGACTGGCCTCTTATCCAGGCCCAGAGCCGGATGACCGAGCGGGACTGTGCCCTAACCCCCCTAGAGGTCGGGGCGGTCTTTGACCTTGGGGGGCTTCGGGCCCAGGTGGTCTCCCTGGCGGGGCATACGCAGGGGTCTGTGGGCCTACTGCTGGAGGAGGAACGGCTGCTGCTGGCCGGGGACGGATTGAACCCCACCCTTCTCCTACTGGGCAGGGAGGCGGCCCCCCTGCCCCAACTGCGCCGGACCTTGGAAGCAGCGCAGCAGCTGCCCTTCGACCGCTACCTCTCCAGCCACAGCCCGAACCCCTTGGGGAAGCCCCAGGTGGAGCTCCATCTGCGCCACCTGGACCATCTGCGCACCGAACCGCCCTCCCATCCGGGCCCCTACGGACCAAGGGTCTGCCGGAGCCTCTACCGGGAACCAGACGGCCGGTCCGTGATTCTTTTCGACCGGGGGCTGGTGGAGGAAAGTAATCCGTCAACGATACCCATGGCATGACCGGCTCATACCATGGGTATCGTTTTATCACCCTGCCTACCACAACAGATTGGGCTTGATTTTATCGTCCCACCATATTAAAATGGATGGGTAAATCCCTAGAAATGTGAACAAGGAGGAACCTGTATGCTGTCGAAATGTATCTTAGTTGTCGATGACGACAAAATGAACTTGATGCGGACGAAGAAGATTTTGGAGAAAACTTATGCCGTACTGCTGGCTGAGTCCGGAGAAGCTGCCCTGTCCAAGCTGAAAACCAGAAAAGTCGACCTGGTTCTTTTGGATATCGCCATGCCATCCATGTCTGGCATCGAAACCTTTGAACACATGAAAGAGATTCCCATTGACGTCCCTGTGATCTTCCTGACAGCTTCCGGAGATGCAGACGATGTGATGCGCGCCATCGAGTTGGGCGCGGTGAATTACTTAAAAAAGCCCTTTTATCCCCAGGAACTGCTCAAGCGGGTCGCAAAGGAGCTTGATCTCAAATGAGGGCGGACAAGCAGACAAGCAAACATCTGCTTTTGGCCGTTGTTGTCACCATGGTTGGCATGATGCTGCTGTTGATTACCATTGCGTTTTCCTGGGAGCTTTGGATGGTCCCGATTTTTTTGATCGGGAACTCCCTGGTGTGGTTTCTCCACATTGGAAGGATCGGCTCCAGAGCCCTCTATGAAAACCTATGCGTCGGTCTGTTGCTGATTGGCTTCTTCTTCTTTGGCGTGCACAGTGTCAGCCTGTTCGACATACCCGCCATGGCCTGTATGGTGCTTTTGATTTTTTCCATGATGGACAAAACCCTGCCGCTGTACATGATCGCCTCCTTATACATATTAGAGCTGCTATACCATGGCCTGATCTTACACACCATCACCTCCAGCATCCATGTGCAGGACGTGATCCGTTTGGGTCTGGGGGCCATCATCGTGGCAGGCGCCATGGCCATTTCCAGGTACCGGATCAACCGGCGGATCGAAGAGCGCAGGCGGTATGACTATACCCTGTCCCAGCTGGAAACGGTGGAACAACAAAACGCCGAGTTTCTATCCAACGTATCCCATGAGCTGCGCACCCCCGTCAACATGGTCCTTGGGATCAGCGAGGTGGCGCTAGGTAAAAACGTCTCCCCGGAAATCCGCGCAGACGTGCAGTCCATTCAAATCGCCGGCAAGCGGCTGTCCACCCAGATCAGCAAGATCCTTGATTATACCGAAATCGTGGAGGGCACCTTGACAGCCACCAAGGCCCCCTATACCATCTCCTCTGTCCTCAATGATGTAATCACTACCATTGTGGTGCAGAGCAGCAAGCGGCACCTGGAAATGATTTTCGACGTCGACCCGAAAATCCCGGCGGTCCTGGTGGGCGACGCGGAAAAGATTTCTCACGTACTGAAAATCCTGCTGGAAAACTCCATGAAATTCACCGAGGAAGGCGGGGTCGACGTCTGCGTTGGCTTCCGGAAAGAGAGCTATGGCATCAACCTGATCATAGACGTCTATGACACCGGCATTGGGATGACTCCGTCGCAGATCGCCCAGATCGATGACGACTTCTATCAGGCGGATTCTGGAAGCAGCCGCTTTGCCGGTGGCCTGGGCCTGGGGATCCCCATTGCCCGTGGGCTTCTACAGTCTATGGGTGGGTTCATCCACTTTGACAGCAAGGAGAACCAGCGAGGCCTACAGGCGCGCATCACCATCCCCCAAAGTGTGGCGGACAATGCCCCGGCCATGGTGCTCTCTGACCCGGAGCAGCTCTGCGTGGCATGCTATTTCAGGCCGGAGCGATTCGCCTGCGACGAGGTCAGCAACTATTATGACAAGCTGATCGTCCACTTGGCCCAGGGTCTCGGCCTGGAAAGCTATCAGGCACACAACTTCGAGGGCTTTTTGAAGCTGCTGAGCAACCACAATCTGACCCATGTGTTCATCGCCCAGTCCGAGTATGAGGAGAACAGCGCCTACTACGAAGAGTTGGCCGCTTCCATACGAGTGGCCGTCATCGCGGAAAAGGAGTTTACCCTCAGCGATGAGAGCAAATTGCTCATGATCCAAAAGCCCTTCTTCGGCATTTCCGTTGTGAATCTCCTCAACGGGGACATGCGGGAAAATCGCTTTGACGAAATCCAGGCCACCGGCCACAGGCCCTTCTCCTGCGAGGGGGTCCGCGTTCTGGTGGTGGACGACGAAGAGATGAACCTTGTGGTGGCCAAGGGGTTCTTAGACAGTTATGGGATCAGCGTAGACACCTGCCTCAGCGGGAAAGAAGCCGTGAAGCAATGTACCCTGGTCCCCTACGATATGATCTTCCTGGATCACATGATGCCGGGCTTTGACGGGATCGAGACCCTGCGCCGGATCCGTGAAATCGACAACGGCGCTTACCAGGACCTGCCGGTGGTGGCCCTGACCGCAAATACCATCAGCGGTGCCAGGGAGATGTTCCGGGACGAGGGATTCACCGAATTTGTGGCCAAGCCCATTGAACGCACAGTCCTGGAGCGGGTGCTGCGCCGGGTGCTGCCCAAGCACTGCATCCACTACAACACGGGGAACGCAGACCAGGACGAGCAGGCAGCCGCCCATGCTGAAACCGCCCAGGACCTACCTTTGGAAGATGCCCCTGAAGCGGCCGTTTCCCCAGATGCCCAAGAGGACGCACTGTCCATGACCTACGCCGCCCTCACAGAGGCGGGGATCGACACCCAGCTAGGCCTGGACTACTGCTGCGGGGACGACGAATTTTACCTGGACATGCTGCGGATGTTCTCCGACCAAAGGCAGGAGAAACGCCAGGAGATCGCCGCCTTGTATGATGCGGCCAACTGGGCGGACTACGCCGTGAAGGTCCACGCCTTGAAAAGCACCTCCCTGACCATCGGCGCAACGGAGCTCTCAGAGCTGGCCAAGCAACTGGAGCAGGCGGGGAAAGCGGAGGATACCGGCTATATCCAAACGAATCACCCCCTGCTGCTGAAAATGTATGACCAGGTCTGCCAGCGCATCACAGGCATCTAAATTTTCTGAACTGGAATGGAGGGAACCATCGGGTGATAAAAAGATTGCTCGAAAGCATTTACGACCATAAAATCAGCTTGCGGGAACGTATGTTTTGTTTGGTCACGGGCATCTGTATGATCGCGTTGATTTTTATACTTCCCATGGGCAGAAGGGTTGGAAATCTTCTCCTCCTGCTTGCAAGCCTTGTGATTATGGCATTCATCATGAAGATCAGCATCAAAAAGGGCTGTATCAATGCAGGGGGGACCACCATTGCGGTGCTGCTGCTCCTGCTCTTCCCGGTGAGCTTTTTCACGGCAGGGGGATTTTATAGCGGCGTGCCGGAATGGTTCGTGCTCTGCTTCATTTACATCAGCATTATCCTGGTGGGAAAGCGGAAAATCGTGTTTTTCCTGCTCTGCACAGGCGAGACCCTGCTGTGCTACTATGCCGCCTTTCACTTCCCGGAATATGTCGCGCAGAACACCCTGAGACGGTCTTTCCTGGATTCCTCCGCCTCCGTCATCATCGTGGGGGCCCTGGCCAGTGTGCTGCTGCTGTTTTTGACCCGCCTCTATGAAAAGGAGAACCAGCTCTCCCGGCAGCAGAAAAAAGAGATCGAGGAATTGAATCAGGCGGAGAATCACTTCTTCACCAGCATGAGCCATGAGATCCGCACCCCCATCAATACCATCATCGGCTTGAACGAGCTCACCCTTCGGGAGAACATTCCCGACAGCATCGCGGAGAACGCACGGAACATACAGGGGGCCAGCAAGATGCTGTTGACGTTGATCAACGACATCCTGGACCTGTCCAAGCTGAAATCCGGGAAAATGGAGATCATCAATGCCTCCTACAAAACCGGAGAGCTCTTTTCGGACATCGTCAACATGATATGGATCAAGGCCACGGAAAAGGGCCTGGACTTTCAGCTGCGGGTGGATTCCTCCATCCCCAGTATGCTCTGCGGCGACGAGGTCCGCATCAAGCAAATCCTGGTCAATCTGTTGAACAATGCCGTCAAATACACCAACGAGGGCACCATTACCCTCTCCGCCCGCTGTGAGCGCATCTCCTTGAACAAGGTGCGCATCTGGTACTCTGTGGAGGATACCGGCCAGGGGATCAAGCGGGAAGATATCCCCGAACTGTTCAACGCATTCAAGCGGGTGGACGAGAAGAAAAACCGCCATATCGAGGGCAGCGGCCTGGGCCTGAGCATCGTCCATCAGCTGGTGACCCTGATGGGCGGCGAGATCAGCGTCAACAGCGTCTATACCAAGGGCTCTACTTTTATCGTCACCTTGGAGCAGGACATCATCGACGATGCGGAGTTGGGAACCTTCATCCTGGCTTCCCACATGAATGCCAGCGACGGGGAGCAGTACGAACAGAGCTTTGAGGCCCCCAACGCCCATTTGTTGGTGGTAGACGACAACGAGATGAACCTGATGGTGGTACGCAAGCTGCTTTCCGAGACGAAGATCCAAATCGACACCGCCTTGAGCGGCGCGGAATGTCTCAAGCTGACCCGGACCCAGCATTATGACTGCATCCTAATGGACCACCTGATGCCGGAGATGGACGGGATCCAGTGCCTCCACACCCTGCGGACCCAGCCGGCGGGCCTGTGCCAGGAGGTGCCTGTCATCGCGTTGACCGCCAACGCGGGGAGCGAGCACCAGCTTCTCTACCAAAAGGAGGGCTTCAATGGCTACCTGGCCAAGCCGGTCAGCGGCGCTTTGCTGGAGGCGGCTGTGCTGAGCGTTCTCCCCAGGGAGCTGGTGCGCCTCAACAACACCTCCTCCCAAAAGGAAATCACCAAGGACATTTTGATCTTTGACCGGGAACAGCTGACCCCCATCATGATTACCACCGACAGCGTATGCGATCTGCCGGAGTCACTAAAGGCGGAGTTTGGGATCTCCACCTGTCCCTACTACGTCTGCACAGACCAGGGCCGCTTTTTGGATGAGCTGGAAATGAAGGCCGACGAATTTGTGGCCCATCTCGCCGCAGGAAAGGTCGGGTATTCCCAGCCCCCTGACGTGGAGGACTATGAAAAATTCTTCGCAGAAAAGCTGACCATGGCGCAGAACGTCATCCACATCACCATGGCGAAGCATACCAGCGCGGGATACCACAATGCCATGGAGGCCGCAAAATCCTTCAGCAATATCACGGTCTTTGATTCCGGGCATCTCTCCAGCAGCTTGGGGCTGGCCGTACTATACGCCGCATCCATGGCAGAAAATCACGCCACCAAAGAGGAAATCATCAAGACCCTGGAAGGCCTCAGGCGCCGGATCTCCTCCACCTGCCTCATCGACAGCACCCACATGATGTGCCAGGCGGGGCTGGTATCCAAACGGATACAGGTCCTCTGCGACACGCTGCTGCTGCATCCGGTGGTGGTGCTGAGAAAAAGCAAGATCACTGTGGGCAGCATCGAAATTGGCGGCTTTGTCCGGGTCGCAAAACGGTATGTGCGAAAGATGCTCAAACATACGGGGGCCATTGACCGGCGTATTTTGTTCATCGTATATGCCGGCATGGACGAGGCCAGCCTCGCTTACGTGCAAAAGCTTGTGCAGCAATATGGGCCATTTGAGCATGTCTATCTGCAAAAGGCCTCCGCCGCCATTGCCAGCAACTGCGGGCCCCGGTCCTTTGGTCTTTTGTTCGTGAGAAAATGAGGAGATAGACGCAGGAACGTACGGAAGGAGAAACCCCATGAAAAGGCGCCGCAGGAAACAAGGCAAGCAAAAAAAGCTCTGGCTCATCCTTCTCGCGGTGGCTGTGGTCATTGCCCTGGGGTACTACTCCACCCAATCCACTCCCTCCCTCCGGGTGATCATCGACGGTCAGGCGGTCCCCTACACCGCCGCCACCGGGGAGCCCTTCCTGGACAGCATCGGCCGGACCCAGGTACCCTGCCGGATCACCTTGGAGGCCTTCGGCTGCACCGTCACCTGGGAGGACAGCAGCCGCACCGCCATTGCCCAGAAGGACGGTATCACCGTCCGGATCCCCATCGGCCAGCCCTACCTCCTGGTCAACGACCAGCAGCTGTTTATGGACACCACCGCCGTGGTGCTAGACGGCCTCACCTACCTGCCCATCCGCCCGGTGCTGGAGGCCTTTGGGGCCCAAGTGCAGTGGGACGGGGACAACTATCAGGTAATCGTAAACTCCAACACAGAGCAGCTTCTCCAGGTCCACTTCATTGATGTAGGTCAGGGGGACGCCACCCTCATTGACTGCGGTGAGATAGAAGTCCTCATCGACGGCGGGGACAACAAGGCCGGCCCCGCCCTAGTGGAATACCTGCGCCCCTATGTGGACGGAAAACTGGACTACGTCATCGCCACCCACCCAGACACCGACCACATCGGCGGCCTGGACGATGTACTGGCCGCGTATGAGGTGGGGGAGGTCATCGACAGCGGCAAACGCACCTCCTCCAAAACCTATCAGGACTACTTCTCCGCCGCCCAGGCAGAACCGGGTTGTACCTTCTCCTATGACGAGGACCGGGCGATCCCCCTGGGGCCCGGCACCGCCCTCACCATCCTTGAGACTGGTGATGACTGGTCCAGCGTCAACGACAGCAGTGTGGTGGCGCAGCTGGCCTGCGGCAGCGTACAGGTCCTCTTCACCGGGGACATCTCCCAGCGGGTGGAGCAGGACTGCCTGCACCTCTTCGAGGATATCGACGTGCTGAAGGTGGGCCACCACGGCTCCTCCAGTTCCTCCTGCCAGGCGTTCCTGGATGTGATCCGGCCGGAGTACGCTGTGGTCTCTTATCAGGTAGGCAACTCCTACCACCACCCCACAGGCTCCGCCCTCCAGCGTCTGCTGGAGCGGGGCACCACAGTCTACGGCACCGGAAAGAGTGGCACCGTGATCCTCAGCACCGACGGCCACACCTATCGCTTCAACACCGACCAAGCCCTCACCCTGGCGGATGCAGGGGCATAGCTTAGAAGAAAAGGAGGGGGACACCATGGAACATCGCCGCAACTTCCCTGCCGAGGCGGCTTACGTCACCGGCATTGCCCTGTTGGCCTTCGGCACGGCCCTGATGACCGTTGCCAACCTGGGGCTCTCCATGGTGGTGGCACCGGCCTATCTGCTGCATTTGAAGCTCTCTGAAATTTGGCCTGCCATCACCTTTGGGCGGGCGGAGTATATCGTCCAAGTCCTGCTATTGGTGGGGCTGTGCGTAGCCCTGCGGAAGTTCCGGCCCTACTTTCTCTTCTCCTTCTTCTCCGCGATATTTTATGGGGCGATCCTGGACCTCTTCCTGCTGCTCCCCTTCCCTCCCCTGGCCCTGCCGGGGCGGATCGCCTTTTTCGTCATTGGGGCGCTGCTGTGCGCCTTGGGGGTCTCCTTCGTGCTGCACACCTACCTGGCCCCGGAGGTCTATGAGTTGGTGGTCAAGGAGGTCTCCGCCGCCCGGAACGTCCCCAGCAGCCGGGTCAAAACCATCACCGATTGCAGTTACTTGACCATCGCCGTAATCATGTCCTTCGCCTTCTTCGGTTTCGGACACTTTCAGGGGGTCAGCATCGGGACCATCCCCTACGCCCTGTGCGCGGGGACCATGGTGGGGTTATACAATCGGGCCTTAGACCACTGCTTTGTATTCAATACCCTCTTCCCCTCCCTGGAAAAGTTCTTTGTCTCCCCACCGGCAGCGGGAGAGGGATCGGACAAAACCACATAAAAATTCCGCTGTTTTTTGTTTGGGAAAAACAGCGGAATTTCTTTGGTGCGTCGTTGACAAACTTAGGGTATGTGGGTATAATAAATGCAGAAGGGCGCTGTACATGGCGGTCAGCCCAAATTGAATCAACTAACTAAGCTAGTCGTTCGGGCGCCATCCGGACGGCTAGCACGCTTTTGTGGTCATGAGCATCAATCCAACTGCTAAGCACACCAAAACTCGGAGTACCGCAAGGATCCGCTTTTTCCACATCCGCACCACCTCCCCCCTTGGTATTTGCTTGGGGAAAATGGGCCAACCGCCTTTTATGTACAACGCTTCTTCTGTCCCCGCTGGCTGCGGGGCATTTTTATCATACCCTACATCACGAATTTTGTCAATTTCTTCCGCACACAACCGGCACTGGAGACTTGTTTCTCCAGTGCCGGTTGCTATCTCAGTTACAGAATGTCGATATGCTCCCCACTAAGGGCCTTATTCATGCTGCGCACAGCGCAGAACTTGCCGCACATGGAGCAGGTATCCTCATGCTCCGGCGCCCGCGCCTTGCGGATGGCCTTTGCCGTCTCCGGGTCCAGGGCGCAGGCCCACTGTTCTTCCCAGTCCAGGTTCCGCCGGGCGTCGCCCATTTTGTCGTCCATCTCCCTGGCGCCCCGGACGCCCTTGGCGATGTCCGCTGCGTGGGCGGCGATGCGGCTGGCGATGATGCCCTGCTTCACGTCGTCTACGTTGGGCAGGGCCAAATGCTCCGCCGGAGTGACGTAGCACAGGAAGGCCGCGCCATTCATGGCCGCGATGGCCCCGCCGATGGCAGCGGTGATGTGGTCATAGCCAGGGGCGATATCCGTCACCAGAGGACCTAAGACGTAGAAGGGCGCTCCCATGCAGATGGTCTGCTGGACCTTCATGTTGGCGGCCACCTGGTCCATAGGCACATGGCCGGGACCCTCTACCATCACCTGTACATCCCGCGCCCAGGCCCGCTTGGTGAGCTCTCCCAGGCGCACCAGCTCCTCAATCTGGCACACGTCGGTGGCGTCAGCCAAACAGCCGGGGCGGCAAGCGTCCCCCAGGGAGATGGTCACGTCGTATTCCCGGCAGATCTCCAAGATCTCGTCGTAGTATTCATAAAAGGGGTTCTCCTCCCCGGTCATGCACATCCAGGCGAACACCAGGGAGCCGCCCCGTGAGACGATGTTCATTTTCCGCTTGTGGCTGCGGATTTGGTCTATGGTCTTGCGGGTGATGCCACAGTGGAGGGTGACGAAGTCCACCCCCTCCTGGGCGTGGAGACGGACCACTTCGATAAAGTCCTGGGCGGTGAGGCTGTCCAGGTCCCGCTGGTAGTGGATGACGCTGTCGTACACCGGTACAGTGCCGATCATGGCAGCGCACTCCCTGGTGAGCTTTTTCCGAAACGGGCTGGTGTCCCCATGGCTGGAGAGGTCCATGATGGCCTCCGCCCCCAGCTTCACGGCGGCGTTCACCTTCTCCATCTCCACGTCATAGTCCTTGCAGTCCTTGGAGACCCCCAAGTTCACATTGATCTTGGTGCGCAGCATGGAGCCGATGCCCTCCGGATCCAGGCAGTGGTGGTTCTTGTTGGCGGGGATGACCACCTTGCCGCTGGCCACCAGGGGCAGCAGCTCCTCCACCGTCATGCGCTCCTTTTGGGCGACGGTCTCCAGCTCCGGCGTGACGATGCCCCGGCGGGCCGCGTCCATCTGTGTGGCGTAGTTGCGTTCCATAACTTGTATCTCCTTCGTCAGTCTGCCTGCTCTCGCAGGATGTAGGCGTGGTCTAAGGGCCCATGGCCCGCTCCTAGGTCCAGCATCGCTTCCAGGGCCCCGGAGAGGTAGTCCTTGGCCCCCTGGATGGCGGTCAGCAGGTCCCATCCCAGGGCCAGCTTGGCGGCAATGGCGCTGGACAGGGTGCAGCCGGTGCCGTGGGTGTTGGGGTTTGGGATGCGGCGGCCGGGGAACCACCGAGGGCCCTCCCCTGTGTACAGTAGGTCATTGGCATCCTTCCCCGCGTGCCCCCCCTTGCACAGCACCCCACAGCCGTAGGTCTCATAGATCCGCTTCCCTGCGGCCTCCATATCCTCTGGGCCACGGATGGGCATCCCCGCCAGGATCTCCGCCTCCGGGATGTTGGGGGTCAGCAGTACGGCCAGGGGCAGGAGCTCCCGTTTCAAGCAGTCTACCGCCGACCGCTCCATCAGACGGGCCCCGCTGGTGGACACCATCACCGGGTCCACCACCACCTGGGGGGCCGTATACTCCCGGAGGCAGCGGGCGATGGTCTCCACCAGGGGAGCAGAGGCCACCATCCCAATCTTCACCGCGTCGGGGGGGATATCGTCAAACACCGCCTCCAGCTGTTGGCGGACAAAGGCCGGAGGCACCTCATGGATGCCAAAGACCCCGGTGGTATTCTGGGCGGTGAGGGCGGTAATGACGCTCATGGCATAGACCCCCTGGAGGGTCATGGTCTTCAAATCCGCCTGGATGCCGGCTCCACCACTGGGGTCGCTGCCGGCAATGGACAGGGCCGTTCTCATCCTTCCCCACCCCCTTCCAGCATCTCCTCTACCGCTCGCCTCAGATCCTGGGCGGCGGCCTGGATATCCTCCGGGGCAAAGAGGGCGGATACCACCGCCACCCCCTGGACCCCGCTGCCCTGGAGCTCTGCCACACGGGGGGCGGTGATGCCGCCAATGGCCACAGCGGGGAGAGAGACGGCGGCGCAAATCTCCTTGAGCTGCTCCTGGGTGATGCCCAGGGCAGTCTGTTTGGTGGGGGAGGGATACACCGCCCCTACCCCCATGTAGTCGGCCCCCGCAGCCTGGGCGGCTTGGGCCTGCTGGACGGTTTTGGCGGTGGCCCCGATGATAAAGTCCGGGCCCACCCGTTTCCTGACTTCCGCCACGGGGGCGTCCTCCATCCCCACATGGACCCCATCCGCCCCGCTTTTCAGGGCCACGTCCACATTGTCGTTGATGATGAGCGGCACCTGGTACCGCTGGCACAGGGTCTTGACCTGGCGGGCTTCTTCCAAAAACTCCGCCTCCGTCAACGCCTTCTCCCGAAGCTGGACCAGGGTGACGCCTCCCTGTAAGGCCGCCTCGATCTGTTCCAACAGCGTCTGCCGGCCTACCCAGCTTCGGTCCGTCACCGCGTAGAGCCGCAGGCAGTTCTTATCAAACATGGTACTCCCCCGCTTTCTGTAAACGCTTCCAATGGGTCTCCACATCAGCCCAGGTCATTGGGCCGGACATCAGGCAGGCCCCCGCCGCCCCCGCCTGCCGCACAGCAGCCAGGTTTTCTTCCCCAATGCCGCCGATGGCATACGCCGGGATGTCCACGCAGGTACAGACTGCCCGGAGGAAGTCCAACCCCCGCCCTGGCAGGCCTTTCTTGCTGTCCGTGTCGAAAATGTGGCCTGCGGTGAGGTAGGTGCAACCCAAAGCCTGGGCCTCCCTGGCATCCTCCACCGAATGGCAGGAGGCCCCCAGGGTGGGAAACGCCCTGCGTTCTGCCTCTCCTATCTGCCGCAGTACCGCTAGGGGGGCATGAAAGGCTTCCGCCTGTAATTCCAAAGCCACAGAGGCAAAGTTGTGAAGGATACACCTTGCCCCATACTCTTGACAGATTTCCTGCACCTGCCGGGCCAGGGTCCGGTAATCCTCTGGAGATAGATCTTTCTCCCTCAAGAGGATGCCCCACGCCCCCGCCGCTGCCAACGCCTCCACCCGTTTTAGAAAATCCCCCCGGCACAGGTGGCGGTTGGTCACACACAGCAGCTTAAACATAGAGGTAATCGTTCAACACCGGCTGCAAGCCCTCCTGCTCCATGTCCCGGTACATCCGGGAAAAACTGCGGCCGTCGTTGATCTGGAACTGTTCATCCCCCTGCTCACCGTCCCCCGCTACGCCGGTGTACTTGCTCTCATGGTCCCCGATGCCTGTGGAGACCCCGGCGGAGACCTTGGTGGCGGCAATCTTCACGATGCCGTCCCGGAAGGCCGCGCTCTCCCGCGAGGAGACGGTGATGCCCACGTAGGGCAGGAAGATGCGATACGCGCACAAAATCTGACACAACTGCCGCTCCCCCACGTCCTGGGGCCCGATCTTGTCGTTGTTGAGGATGGGCCGCAGCCGGGGACAGGACAGGGACAGCTCCGCCTGGGGGTATTTCCGCTGGAGGTAGTACACATGCAGGGCGCTGGCCAGGGCATCGGTTCGGAAGTCCGACAGCCCCAGCAGGGCGGAACAGGCCACCCCCCGCATCCCACCCCGGAGGGCCCGCTCCTGGGCCTCGAAGCGGTAGGGCCATACCCGCTTGCGGCCTTGGAGGTGGAGGGTTTCGTATTTGTCCGGGTCGTAGGTCTCCTGGAATACCGTCACGTAATCTGCGCCGCATTGGTGGAGGTAGCGGTATTCCTCCGTATTCACCGGGTATATCTCCAGCCCCACCATGCGGAAATACTTCCGGGCCAGGCGGCAGGCCTCCCCGATGTATTCCACATCGCTGCGGGCCCGGCTCTCCCCGGTGAGGATGAGGATCTCCTCCATACCACTCTGGGCAATAACCTGCATCTCGTGCTCGATCTGCTCCAGGGTGAGCCTCATGCGCTTGATGTGGTTGTAGCAATTAAACCCACAATAAACGCAATAGTTCTCGCAATAGTTGGCGATATACAGGGGGGTGAAGAGATACACCGTGTTCCCGAAGTGACGGCTGGTCTCCATCCGGGCCCGTTGGGCCATCTCTTCCAAAAAGGGCTCCGCCGCCGGGGACAGCAGGGCTTTGAAGTCCTCTAGGGAGCAGCGCTCATGGTCCAGGGCCGCTCGGACCTCCCGCACCGTATAGCTGCCGGGGTCAAAGCCCCCCACCTGCTCCATCACCGTCTCCCGGATGTTGGAGTCGATTTGCTCCATATCGGGCAGGTATTCCATGTGGCTTGTACGGGCGGCGGGGTCCGTCTCCAAGCGGTGCTTTCTCTCCAGCGCCCCCTGGGGCAGGCTCTCATTTTTGATCAAAAATTGTTGTTCCATAAGCTACCTCTCAATCGTGGAGGAACCCCGTGAGGGGGTCGGAGGCAGAGGCCCCACGGGTGAGCACCCGGCCCAAGCCCGACAGGTAGGCCTTGCGTCCCGCCTCAATGGCCTGGCGGAAGGCAGCGGCCATCAGGGGCAGGTCCCCGGCGGTGGCCAGGGCGGTGTTGGCCATAATGGCCGCTGCCCCCATCTCCATGGCCTCGCAGGCCTGGGAGGGCCGGCCGATGCCCGCGTCCACGATGACGGGCAGGTCGATCTCGTCGATCAAGATCTGAATGAACTCCTTGGTAGCTAGGCCCTTGTTGGAGCCGATGGGGGCCCCCAAGGGCATGATGGCCGCCGCCCCGGCATCCACCAGGTCCCGCGCCACGTTCAGGTCGGGGTACATGTAGGGTAGGACGACGAAGCCCTCCTTGGCCAAGGTTTCTGTAGCTTTGATGGTCTCGGCGTTGTCCGGCAGGAGGTACTTGGCATCCCGCATGATCTCGATCTTCACAAAATCCCCGCAGCCCAGCTCACGGGCCAGGCGGGCAATGCGCACCGCCTCCTGGGCATTCCGCGCCCCGGAGGTGTTGGGCAGTAGGGTCACCCCCTGGGGGATGTAGTCCAAAATACTCTCCTCCTGCTTGGTGTTGGCCCGGCGCAGGGCCAGGGTGATGATCTCCGCCCCGGCATCCCGCACCGCCGCTTCGATGAGTTTTAGGGAGTATTTCCCCGAACCCAAGATGAAGCGGGATTGAAATTCGTGGCCGCCGATGACGAGCTTATCTGTTGTGTTCATGTTTCTCCTTCCCCCTGTTGTGCTTCCTTTTTCCTGGCCCCACAGGGCCGGTCAAAGCTTATCTTCCCCCGCCAAAATCCGCAGGACAGTCTGGGCTTGGTGGGCTGCGCAGAGCATCACCTGGGGGGCAAAGAGGCTCCCCAGCTCCGCCACGTCGCTGGCTTCGTCCCCGCAGAGGTAGAAGTGCTTGCCCACCTGGCGGGTCCGGATGGCGTTGGGGGAGCCCAGCCCCGCCATGCCACTGGCGGCCACCAGGGCCTTCCCCGGCAGGGTTTCCAACACCCCATTCACCAGCATGGCCTTGGCCTCCGGCTGGTCGAAGGCCTCGCAGATGATGTCCGCCTCTTGGAGCAGTGCCGGGAGGTTTTCCTCCGTAACCCGGACGCTGTGACAGGTCAGGGAGACGTATGGGGCAATCTCCCTCAAATTCTCCGCCAGGGCCTGGGTCTTGTCCTGCCCCAGTTGGCTGACCTTGTACTGCTGGCGGTTCAGGTTGGTGATGTCCACTTGGTCAAAGTCCAGGAGGATCAACCGCCCCACCCCGGCGCGGGCCAGGGCAATGGCAAGGTTGGAGCCCAGGCCGCCCAGGCCACAGATCGCCACGGTGCTGCCCTCCAGCTTCGTTTGCAGCTCTGCCCCGTGGCGGGAAACCAGGGTCTGGCGCATCTCCTCCCGGCTTGGGTACCGATCAGCCGCCCCCCACAAAGCGGACCACCTCCACCACGTCCCCCTCCTGGAGCTGCGTCTCGTCATACTTCGCCTTGGGCACGATCTCCCCGTTGCGCTCCACGGCAATGCGGGTTTGTTCATATCCTGCCTGGGTCAAATAGGCCGCCAGGGTCTTGCCCCCCACGTCCAAGGCCTCGCCGTTGATGGTCACCATTGTGCATCCCTCCTGTTCTCCGCTTTGGGCGATCCATACAAAAAGCGGGAGGTCCCCTGATTGGGTAACCTCCCGCGATTGCGGCGATACAAGGCAGCTTTGTGCCGTCTCCCTACGTTGGAATTACCCAAATCAGGTTCTATGGGTCGAAGGTCACACCTCCCTCTCAGCCTGTATACAAGCTCCCCATGGATCAAATTGTACTTCTATTATAGCCCATGAAACGCAAAATGCAAGTCTTTTTTCCCTTGACCCAAGCTGGTTCCCAATGCTATGATAGGAGCACATCCATTTTTACCAGGAGGTATGTTATGAAGGTTCCAAAAATAGCCCTGGCCGTAGCGGCGGTTTTGGGCGCTGCGCTGTTGGCTGGCTGCGGCCTGGTGCCCACCAACCAGACCACCCTCCAGCCCATGACGAATCCCTCCACCACCACCCCTGGGACGGACCCCTCCGCAACACCCACCACGCCCCAGACCCCGGCGGCCACCGATCCGGCCCAGCAGCCCGCCACCGGTAGCCCCGGCAGCCACCACGACAGCCACCATGGCACGGCAGGGAGCACCGGCGGCACCATTGGCACCACCACCGTGGCCCTCTCGGAGCAGGACGCCGTGAACATCGCCCTGGAACATGCCAGGGTGGCCCAGTCCGACACAGTGTTCCTTCAAGTGGAGGGAGACCGGGACGACGGGCGCTACCTCTATGAGGTGGAGTTCTACGTGGGGCCGGTGGAGTACAAGTACGAAATCGACGCCAACACCGGGGCCATCCTGGAATTTGAGACGGAAAAGGACTGAAAAAACAGCGCACAGCTCCTACTCAGGGAGACTGTGCGCTGGTTCTTTTCTTATAAGACTGTCTTTCGGGGGCACGCTGTTGGCTCACACCGCTGCCGCGATGAGGTCCACCATCTCCCCCACGTTCTTCATGCCCTGTACCGCCTTCATGCTGAACTTCATGCCAAATTCCTCCTCCACGGTGGCCAGGAGAGTGATGTGGGTCAGGGAGTCCCAGTCCTCGATGTCGGCGGCGGTGGTGTCGTCGGTGAGGGCGATGCTGTCGTCATCAAACACGTCCTGGAACACCTCGGTCAGTTTTTCAAAAATGCTTGCTCTATCCATGGCTTTCCTCCTGTTTCGCTTCCGTGACCTGGATCACACGGTTTTTCTTCTCATAGCCGCCCCGGAGGTCCAACTCCCAGACGGTGCTTCCATCTGCCTCCTCCGAGACTTTGGCAAAGCCCTGCTTTTGGTAAAAGTCCCGGACCATGCCGTTTTTCGCTGTGGGGAAATAGTAGCCCCGGATGCAGTCCAGCCCCGCTGCCTGGCAGCGCGCTGCCATAGCGTCCATCATGGCGTATTCCATGCCCCGTTTCAGCACCCGGCAGCTCATCAGCCAGAGGATCACATCTAACCGCGTCCCCTGCTTCTCCCCGATGGCGATGGAGACCACGCCGTTGTCCCCGAACTTGTCCTCCAGCTTACCATAGAGGGTGATGAAGCGGTCATCCGCCGCCATGGCTTCGATCTCCCCCTGGGTGAAGCGGCGGGTGGTGAGGTTGAACTGGTTGGACTTGTTGGTGAGCTGTGCAAGGCGGGAGTAATACAGGGGGACAAAGGCCCCAATCTCCCCCCGCATCTCCAGAGAGCGCAGATAGCTCTCATAGTCGGCAAAGGAGGCCTCCGCCTGGGCCCGCGCGGCATTCTGGCGGTACATCTCCGTCCGGGCGGCATCGTCGGCGGAGAGCTCCGTGACCTCAAAGTAGCCCAGGCGGTCGATGGCCTGGATGTAGTGCTCCGGCTGCTCCCCCAGCTCCGGCACCCCCGTGCCGGGGACCTGCTGGCGGACGATCTCCCGCTCGGCGGGGTTGTCGTCCACGAACACAAAACTCTCCGGCAATAGGGAGAGGCTTTGGGCAATCTCCACCAGGTTCTGGGACTTGGGCTCCCAGTTGGCCTTGATGAGGATGAAATCCTCCGGGGTGAGGGTCATGTCCGGCCGTTTCAGCCCCGCAATAGCGTTCTCCGCCTCGTTCTTGCTGACCACGTTGAGGATGACCCCCAAGTCCTTGTGGGCTTTCAGGTAAGCCTGGAACTCGCTAAAAGCCTGGCCCATGGAGGTCTCCTGGCCCACCTGCAAGTTCTCCGGCCCATCGTCCCCTACGATGCCACCCCAGAGGGTGTTGTCCAAATCCAGGGCCAGGGCCTTTTTGTTTTTGCCATAGATGGACTTGATAATGTTGGACACGCTGTGGGCCAGGGTGGGGATGGCCGGCACCGCCAGGGCATACTTGTACAGATGCCAATAGGCGGGGTCGCTCCACGCCTCCAGGCCGTAGAGGGCGGAGAGGTAGTTGATGTCGTGGAGGTAAAAGCCCTTGTGGGTCTGGGCGTACTGGGCAAAGCCCAGATTCAGCCGGGTGAGGAAGTGGACCCGGCCGTGGATATCGCTGGCCTCCCGGTTCCCCTGCAAGCGCCAATAGGGGTATTCAAAGTTGTTCTGGATCAGGGGACAGCCGTACAGCTGAGACAGCCGGTCCCACATAGCGGTGAAGCGGCCCAGCTCCTCCTCCAACAGGGCGTCCACCGCCTCCGGGCTGTCCGAGAGCTGGGGGTAGCGGCTGACATTGCGGTTGGAGGTGTGGATGTAGATGATATCCGGCTGGAAGGCCTCCAGCTCCGGGTTGGGAAACATGGCGTCCTGCCAGAACTGGGCGTACTCGCTCTCATAGAAGGTGCAGCGGATGCCCTGGCGCAGCAGGAACAAGTCCAGCATATCCCGCACGTCATGGGTGGTGGAGCCCCCCAGGATGGCCACCCGCTTTTGGATAAAGTCCCCCCGGCTCTCCAAAAGCGTCCGGCGCAGCCGTTTCCGCTTGGTCAATAGCTCGGTGGAAAAGGGCGGGGTAAACAGGTCCTTTGTCATGGGATCACTCTCCTTAAAATCCTGCGTAAATGAAGGTGGCCGCCTGGTAGTCCGGTCCATAGCAGCCAAATTTCAGCACCGCCAACAGCAGCAGGAGGGATACCCCCGCAGACAGCAGCGTATGCTTCTCGGCCAGCCAAGCCCGCACGCTCCCCACCCGCTCTTGGAGCAGGGACACCGCCAGCATCGCCACCAGGCAGCCGCCGCACACCAGTAGATTCTTCCCGTCCAGGCCCAGGTTTAACAGGGTCCCGTCCACCCATACCCTGGGGTCAAAGGACGTCAGGACACTTTTCCAGGCCTGCAAGCCCGCCCGGAAGCTGACAAAGCGGTCAAAGGACACCGAGGCGGTAAAGAGGCAGGCGGTGCGCAGGCGCTGGAAATACCTCCAACCGCGGGACTGCGTGTTGATATGCAGGGCGTCGGTCATTTTCTGGAACACGGGTTTCAGCAGCATCCCCCCGGCGATCATGGCGAAGAAGAACAGGCCACTGCCGAAGATGTACTTCCAGGACCCGCCGTGCCAAAAGCCGATGCAGAACCAGGTGATGAACATGCCGATATAGGTGGGGATCTCCCGCGATGCCTTTTTCCCAAAACGTTTCTTGCAGCCCTTGCGCAGCTTTCCCATCCAGCGGGATTTCAGGGTGGGATAGAGCAGGTAGTCCTTGAGCCAAAAGCCCAAGGTCATGTGCCAGCGCCGCCAGAATACGGAGAGGTTTTCCGAGGAGA
The DNA here is from genome assembly GCA_910578575.1 of uncultured Oscillospiraceae bacterium. Taxonomy (GTDB): domain Bacteria; phylum Bacillota; class Clostridia; order Oscillospirales; family Oscillospiraceae; genus Evtepia. The sequence continues at coordinate 18,591 of CAJTQP010000007.1, read as the reverse complement.
AGGGCCGGCGGAAGTTCTCCGCCAGAGGGATGCCAAAGAGCTCTGACAGGCCGATGACGATGTCCATGCAGCCGCTGAAATCCGCATAGAGCTGGCCCACGAAGAGCAGCGCCCCCACCGGGACCATGGCCCCCTGGCACAGGCCGTTGTCGTAGACCACCGACACCGCCATCCCCAGGCGGTCCGCCAATACCAGCTTTTTGAATAGGCCCCACAGGAAGCGCTGGAGGCCAAAATAGAAGCGCTGCCGGTCCCACACCGCGCCCCCGAACAAAGTTTCAGAGATATCATTGTAGCGGGAGAAGGGGCCGGAGGTAAGCTGGGGGAAATACCCGGCAAAGAGCAGCATTTTTAGGGGATTCCTCTGGGGCTGCTCCACGGTCTCCCAGCGCACGTCCAGCAGGTAGCCGATGAGGATGAGGGTGAAGTAGCTGACACCGAAGGGCGCCAGCCACTGGGGCATTTCCAGTCCCACGTCCTTCCCCAAAAGGCCACCGATGCCGTTGATGTTGTTGATGAAAAAGGCGATGTCTTTGTAGAGGATCATCACCGTGGCCAAGGCCGTTACCGTTAGGCCAGTAAGGGCCCAGCGGGCCCGTTCCCCTGGGATACGCCGGATGGCCAGGGCCACCGCCCAGGTGAGCAGGGCCTCCGCCGCGAACACGGCGCACACCCCCAGGTCATACTCCGTGCAGGCCAGCAAGAAATAGCCGCTGCCCAGCAGCAGCACCACCCACCGTCCCTTGGGAGGGCAAAGCCAATATTCCGCGAGGATGAAGCCCGCAAAGATGAAAAACCGCAGGGTCACAATGGACATAGTCTTGTCGTTCTCCTCCTCAAGATTCCCCTTCCACCATGGCCAGCAGGGCCTCCGGGGTCACCTGTTCTGTGATGTTCCAGCGGCACAGGGCGTACAGGCTCTGGGGCAGGCCCCGGAGCAGCACGTTCCGGCTGTCGGTGCGGATGGATAGGGTGACGGGGATGCCCGCCTGGTGGATCAATACCTCTGTGAGGTCGTTGTAGTAGCCGCCGGGGTAGGCCAGGGCACAGAAGCCCTCCCCCAACTCCGCCTGGCGCTCCTGGTCGTAGCGCTCCAGGTCCGCCGCCAGGGCGGCGGCATAGTCCGCCTCCGACTCCCCCTCCAGGGGCAGGGCGTTGGTACGGATTGTTCCTCCGCTCTCGAAGGGCTCCCACTGGTGCATGTCGTAGGTGTGGGACTGGACGTCCAGCACGCCGGAGGCCAGCATTTCCCTGGCCTCGTCATAGCCAAAGTGGGGGGTGAGGCGGTGTTGGGTGTCCTTATAAAATTCCCGATGCCCCACAGAGGAGCCGATGGCAAAGACCGTGGCCTTCATGCCGTACTGCTCCAGGATAGGCATGGCGATCTCATAGTTGCTCAGATAGCCGTCATCCATGGTGATGCACACCGGTTTTTCCGGCAGGCTACCCCCGTTGTACACAAAGTCGATCATCTCCTGTATACTCACGGCGGTGTAGCCCGCTTCCTTTAGTGCCTCCAAATGGGCAGCGAAGGTCTCCGCCCGCACCACTTCCCCGGACGCCTCCTGGCTGAAATGGTGGTACATCAGCACCGGCACGTCTGCTGTGTAAGCGGCAAGATCCGCCCCCTTGGGTTGGGCGGCCAGCTTGTCCAGGTAGGCCGCGCAGTTCTCCGCCGTCACATAGGTGCCAAAGTCCGCCGGACGGTAGACGCTGTCGTCCCCGAACACCTGGGCCAAGGCCATGGTGCCCACGGCGTTGCGGAAGTGGGAGGCGTCGTAGAAATACCGGCTGTCATAGGAGATGGCGGTATCGCTGAAATCCCAAAAGTCCACCAGTTTGGACAGCTCTGTACGGTAGCGGTTCAGGGCCTCGTCGCCGTAGGCCTCCAACTGGCTGCGATACACCGGGGAACAGATCACCGTCAGCTTCACCCCCTGGGCCGCGCACATGTCCCGGATGTCCCGCACCGCCTCCATACATACGTCCAGGTAGGGCAGCTCCCGGAAATCCGGCGGGGCGGCGTAGGCAAAGGCATCCCCGTGCTCCGCCTCATAGACCGCCGGGTCCCCCACCTTCTCGATATCCCGGACCCGCTTGTCGTACATCCCCGTGGCGGCGTCGAACACGTCGAACACCTGGGGCAGGTCGGTGTCCCGCCGGTAGTCGGAGACCTTGTCGATGGCATATTCCGTATTGCAAAAGGCACAGCGCAGGTAAAACAGCAGCGGGTTCCCGCCGCTGGCCAGGGGGTGCATCCAGTAGTGGATGTCGTCGCCGCCTGCGTCCTCGGTGTTGGCCTCGTTGAAGTTGAGGCTCAGCACCAGGTTCTTCACCTTACAGTTTTTCAATAGGTAGGTGGCGTGGGCCCGGTAATCCCTGGCGTCGCTGCCGTAGACGAAAAAGTTATAGAAGCTGGCGTCCAGATAGCGGTCCAGCTCCTCCACATTGTAAGAGGCAGCGCAGGAGGAGCCGATGATGTAGGAGTCAAATTCCTCCTTGTGCTCCTCCAGCCAGGCTACCTTGGCCACGCGGGGGTTGTTGGTCTCATTGTATCCATACCAGTGGAAGAGGGGGTCCCCAAACACCCCAAAGGGGTCCACCAGAAAATTGATGGCGGGAAAGAGCCCCAACAGCAACACCATTGCCAGGACCCGCAAGCCCCACCGCCCAGGTTTCGTTCCATTTGTCATGCTACACTCCGTGCTTATATCCACAGTTCCTTCCCTGTCTGGCAATTCCATCCAGGGAAAAGCCTCTGTTCAGGATAGCACGGAAGCCGTGATTTTTCAATACTCTTTCGCGGGGAAGGGCAAAAAAGCGAGCACCGGACACACCGGCGCTCGCTCTGCTTTGGGGAAAAATCGGCCCTTATTTTTTGTCCCGTTCCGTATAGCCGAAGCTGTTGCGGAAATGCTCCCCGATGAGCATCAGCTCCCCTGGGGTGGAGATATCCGCCCCGGAGCGGTCGATGAAGACCCGGACGGCGGGGGGCAGGGAGTTGAAATAGGCCTCCATGTTTGGATCTCGATACTTCACTTCATCACCCCGCTCTAGTCTGTCCCACAGACGGGGAAAGATGTCACACAGCCGTCCCAGGAGCGGGAAAACTGTGCCCCTGCTTTGGAATTTTTCGGAATCCATCGAAGAATTTCTGGCAACTTCGCGGCAGCTTTGGCATAGAATGGCCCGTATACACAGAAAGGAGGTGCCGGCATGAGCAAGGGTGATCCCCATACTCTGCCCCAGACCAAGCCGCCCAAGCCCCAGGACTTAGACGACTTCATTTTCTTCTGGGAGGGCGAGCGGCCCACCATCAGCCAGCGGTAAGGCTGGCCTGTCATCGCTTTGTTTCGCGCCTGCGGGCGCGAACTCTGCGAGGCTTTTGATCCATTCTCTGGATTTTCCTTGACAAGTCCCCTGTATTTGCTATATTCTTTAAGACAGCAAAGTACAAAACTATTCAGGAAAAGAGAGATTTTATGAAAAACAATCTGCGTACCTCCCGGCTTTTGCCTCTACTTTTGACCCTTGGGCTCCTGCTGAGCCTATTGGTCGTCCCTGCGGCAGCTTGGGACGGCAGTTCCGCCGACAGCTTCGACGGCGGGACAGGCACCCGCACAGACCCCTACCTCATCTCCACCCCTGCCCAGTTGGCCCTGTTCCGGGACCAGGTGAACAACGGCAAGTCCGGCATCTGCGCCAAGCAGACCGCCAACCTGGACATGGAGATGCGGGCTTGGAACCCCATCGGCCTCACCTCCACTGGCTTCACCGGCATCTATGATGGCAGCGGCTATGCCATCCAAAACCTGAATATCAACCGCTATTCCACCGGAAGTTCCAGCGGCAGCGGCAGCACCCTCTACGGCGGCGGGCTTTTCGGCGTTGTAGGCCGCAACGGCATGGTGAAGCACGTCAACGTAGGCGGCGTGGTCTCCGGCAGCGGCAGCTACAACAAGAATATTGACGTAGGCGCCATCTGCGGCGGGAATCTGGGTACTGTGGAAGAGTGTTTCTCCACCTGCACGTTCCGGGATTTTAACGTATCCATCAGCAGCAGCGGCTGGACCAACATCGGCGGCGTGGTAGGGTTCAACGGCGGTACCGTGCGCAACTGCTACATGGTGGGCAGCATGGACGTCAGCGTCCAGGCTGGCAGCGGCACCAACTCCGTCAATGTCAGCGGCATTGTGGGCAAGCAGGACGGCTCCGGCGCTGTGCTGCAAAATTGCTATAGTGTGGTCTCTATCCGCGCCAATTCCAACCGGCCCTGCTATGTGGGCGGCGTCATTGGCCTGCTCACTGGTGGCAAGACCTGCGACAATCTCTACACCAACCAGGACCTGTGTGATACCCTCCTGGGCAGCGGCAGCAGCAGTAAATTCACCAACAGCGCCCTCCTGTCCACTGCGGATATGAAAAGCTCCGCCATGGTGTCCAAGCTGGGCAACGCCTTTGCCATGGACACAGGCAACAATAACCAGGGCTACCCTGTCCTGGCTGTGATGGTCTATGAGGAAGAGGGCGGCTGGTCCGAGTGGTTCGAGGACGAGGTCAACGGCACCGCCATCAACAAGGAGCTCTTCGCACAGCTCACCCCGCCGGAGCTGAAAAACCGGGACCTTACCGCCCCCATCACCCGTTCGGAATTTGCCGCCGTGGCGGTGCAGCTCTATGAGCAGATGGGCGGCAAGGTCTATGACCCCGAAGGGCTCACCACCCCCTTCACTGACACCAGCTCCGATGCCATCACCAAGGCCTATGCCATCGGCATCACCAACGGCACTTCCCCCACCACCTTCAGTCCCTACAATAAAATCGAGCGCCAGGACATCGCCACCATGCTTACACGGGTGTATAAGTCTCTGGCTTTGGAGGGCTGGACCCTGCCCACAGATTCCCAGTTCACCCTGGGCAGCGACCTGAACAGCGTGCCCCGTTTCGCCGACGACGGGGATATCGGGAATTACGCCAGAGATTCCGTCTACTTCATGGTGAAGCACAACGTCATCCGCGGCGTTAGCGCCAACACCTTCGCCCCCAGGAACAAGACCTCCTCCCAGGCAGCCATCGGTTACGCCAACGCCACCAGGGAGCAGTCCATCATCCTGGCCATCCGGATGTTCCAGAAACTGGATGTCTAAGCAAATTCCCCTGATTTCACGGGTTTTCCCTTTACAGGCAGAGAAAAATACTTTATAATGTTTTCTCAATGAATGAGAACAGAACGGGAGGACCCCCATGCTTCAATTTGATGAATATAAGGTCAAACTCAACAACCTGCTCCCCCAGTTGGACGAGCTGGAACAGGCTCTGAACCTGGAGAGCACCGCCCAGGAGGTGGACTTCCTGGAGGCCCAGAGCGCCGCCGACGGCTTTTGGAACGACCCGGACAACTCCCAAAAGGTCCTCCAGCGCCTGAAACACTTGAAAAGTAAGCTGGAGGAGCAGCAAAAGCGCCGGTCCTCCTGGGACGATATGATGGTCCTGTGCGAGATGGGCAACGAGGAGGAGGACCTCTCCCTGCTGCCGGAGTTGGAAACGGACTTCGCCGCCCTGCTCCAGAGTATGGAGAGTGCCCGGCTCCAGACCCTGCTCACCGGGGAGTACGACGCCTCCAGTGCCATCCTGGCCTTCCACGCCGGGGCAGGGGGCACTGAGGCCCAGGACTGGGCCCAGATGCTCTACCGCATGTACACCCACTGGGCAGAGCGCCACGGCTTTACCTATAAGATCATGGACTACCAGGAGGGGGACGAGGCCGGCTTGAAGTCCGCCACCATCATGATCGAAGGGGAGAACGCCTACGGCTACCTCCGGGGAGAGCACGGCGTACACCGTCTGGTGCGGGTCTCCCCCTTTGACGCCAATGCCCGCCGCCAGACCTCCTTTGCCTCGGTGGAGGTGATGCCGGACCTGCCGGAGGACGCGGACATTGAGATCCGTCCGGAGGATATCGAGATGCAGGTCTACCGGGCCAGCGGCGCCGGTGGCCAGCACGTCAACAAGACCTCCTCCGCTGTGCGTTTGATCCACATTCCCACCGGGGTGGTGGTCTCCTGCCAAACCGAGCGCAGCCAGTTCCAGAACAAGGACAACTGCATGAAGATGCTCCGGGCCAAGCTGGTGGAGCTGCAAATGCAGGAGAAGGCGGAGAAAATCTCCGACTTGAAGGGCGTGCAGCTGAAAATCGAGTGGGGCAGCCAGATCCGCTCCTACGTATTCATGCCCTATACCCTGGTGAAGGATACCCGCACTGCCTATGAAACCAGCAACGTCAACGCGGTGATGGATGGGGACCTGGATGGGTTCATCAACGCCTACCTCACCGCCATGGCTACGGGGAACTGGGCGACAAAATCATAAAATATCCCAAGAGAGACCGTCTCCTTACAAGACGGTCTCTCTTTTGCTTCACAGCTTTTTCACAAACATCGCCCGGATGGCGTTGAGCACCGCCAGAACCATCACGCCCACATCGGCAAAGATGGCCAACCACATACTGGCCAGTCCCACCGCCCCCAGCACCAGGCACGCCAGCTTGATACCGATGGCGAACACGGTATTCTGCCGGACGATGCCCATGCACTTCTTGGCAATGCGAATGGCCTTCACCAACTTCAGGGGATCGTCGTCCATGAGCACCACGTCGGCGGCTTCGATGGCCGCGTCGGAGCCCATGGCCCCCATGGCGATGCCAATATCCGCCCGCGAGAGGACGGGGGCATCGTTGATGCCGTCCCCCACAAAGGCCAGCTTCCCCTGGGTAGGCTGTTCTGCCAGCAGGGCTTCCACCTTCTCCACCTTGTCGCCGGGAAGCAGCTCGCTGTAGACCTGGTCAATGCCCAGCTCCCCGGCCACCTGTTCCGCCACCGGGCGCAGGTCTCCGGTGAGCATCACGGTTTGGTCCACGCCTACCTTCCGCAAGCCGGCAATGGCCGCCGGAGCATTGGGTTTCAGTACGTCGGCAATGACGATATGTCCTGCATACGCCCCGTCCACCGCCACGTGGACCACGGTGCCAAGCTGCCGCTCCTCCGGGCAGGGGAGCTTTAAGGCCTCCATGAGCCGCCGGTTCCCCGCAGCCACCGCATGGCCGTCCACCGTGGCCAGGACCCCCTTGCCGCTCTGCTCCTGGATATCCGTCACCCGCTCCAAATCCAGGGCCTCTCCCCAGGCGTCCCGGAGGCTCTTGCTGATGGGGTGGGAGGAGGCGCTCTCCGCCAGGGCAGCGTACTCCAACAGGGCCTTCTCCGTTCTGCCCTCTGGGTAGAGCCCCACCACCTGGAAGTTCCCCTGGGTGAGGGTGCCGGTCTTGTCAAAGACCACACAGTTGGTCTTTGACAGCAGCTCCAGGTAGTTGGACCCCTTCACTAAGACCCCCGCCTTACTGGCTCCGCCGATCCCGGCAAAGAAGCTCAGGGGGATGCTGATGACCAGGGCGCAGGGACAGCTGATGACCAGGAAGGTCAGGGCCCGGTAGAGCCAGTCGCCCCAGTTGGCGGCGCTGTCCAGGAAGAGCAGCCGCACCACCGGCGGCAGGAGTGCCAGCACCAGGGCGCTGATACACACCGCTGGGGTATAGATGCGGGCAAAGCGGGAGATGAAGTTCTCCGAATGGGACTTCCGGGAGCTGGCGTTCTCCACCAGATCCAAGATCTTGGACACCGTGGAGTCCCCAAACTCCCTGGTGGTGCGGATGGTCAACAGGCCCGTAAGGTTCACGCAGCCACTGATGATCTCGTCCCCAGGGGCCGTCTCTCTGGGGAGGCTCTCCCCGGTGAGGGCGCTGGTGTTCAGGGTGGAGGTCCCCGCCTCCACCACGCCGTCGATGGGCACCTTCTCCCCCGGCTGGACGTAGATCAGGGTCCCCACCGCCACCTCGTCAGGGTCCACCTTCTCCAGGCGGCCATCCCGCTGGATGTTGGCATAATCCGGGCGGATGTCCATCAATTCGCTGATGTTCCGGCGGCTTTTGTCCACGGCGTAGCTCTGGAACCACTCCCCGATCTGATAGAACAGCATCACGGCGATGGCCTCGGTATAGTCCCCATCCTGCCACACCGCCAGGGCCATGGCCCCCACCGTGGCCACCGCCATGAGGAAGCACTCGTCAAAGACCTGCCGGTTCACGATCCCCTTCCCCGCCTTCCACAGGATATCATAGCCTACGGTGAGGTAAGGGACCAGGTACAGCAGAAAGCGCGGCAGCCCCGATACCGGCACAAAGGACAGGGCAATCATCAGCGCCGCCGCGATGAGGATGCGGGCGAGCATCTTTTTTTGCTTTTTGTTCATGAAAAACGCCTCCTTATGGAGATCACGCAGGGAAACCTCCCCTTACAGGAAGATCTCGCAATCATCCTCCACCTTTTTGCAGTTTTTCCGGACCTCTTCCATGACGGTCTTGGGGTCCTGGCCCTCCTCAAACTCCACGTTCATCTTCAAGGTCATGAAGTTCACCACGGCGTCCTTCACTCCCTGGGTCTTTTGGGCTGCCACCTCCATTTTGTTGGCGCAGTTGGCGCAATCTACCTCGATTTTGTAGCTCTTTTTCATGGGTCTTCTCCTCTCGATTTTTGTCGTTTAATTGAGCATTTGTTCAACTGTTGTGACGTCAGTATACACCCCAACCCGGCCCTTGTCAAGGGCCCCCACGGAATTTTTCGCAAAAAAAATGGGAGCCCTCCGCTCCCATTTTTTCTCGTATCTTTTGGTTTTATCCAGCTCTCCGCCGTCCCACCTCCCGGTAGGCCAGAGCCACAAGGCACAGGGCCAGAAACAGCATCCCAGACATCAGGGCATAGGTGGGGATATAGCCCCCCAAGGCGTCGGCCATCAAGCCCGGCACGCTGGCAAAGAGCAGCGCCCCGCCGGCATAGATCACCTGGAGGCGGCGAACCACTGTGGGATAGTGGTCCGGGGAGCTCATGTCGTTGGCCCATACCGAGGGGCCGATGGTGGCGATGGGGTAGCCGATACCCAGGAACAGCACTGTGACCCCACACACCACCAAATTTTGAAGGAACGCCAGACAGCACAGCACATGCCCCACCAGCAGGATACCACCGAACAGCAAGCTGGCCCGGCGGCCCCCCAGGTGGTCGGTGGTCTCCCCATAGATGAGCTTCCCCAAAGTTATCATCACCCCGGTGCCGCTGAGGATGGCCGCCACCACCACAGGGTCAAAGCCCTCCGAAGTGTAGAGCACCGACAGATGGGCAAAGCCAGGGTTGGCCAGGGCGCCCATGAAGAGGCTCACACAGCCCATAAAGGCCCACATCTTCGGGGTGAGGGTAAAGGAGTCAGGGGCAGGCTGCGCCTGTGTCTCCACCGTTTCCGGGACCTCCGCCGCCCCCACCGGGCGCAAGCCCATCTCCGCCGGGGTGCTGCGCAGGAAGAGAAAAAGGATCGCCGCAATGGCGAACACCCCCACCGCCTCCACCCGAAAAGCCCCGGCCAAGGAGCTGCGCTCCACCAGAGCCGTGGTCACCGGAGGCAGGAGAATGGTGGCGATGCCACTGCCGGTGCCGCAGATACTCAGGGCCAGGGCCCGGTGCTGGTCAAACCAGCGGTTCATGAGGATGGACACGGGAATCATGGACCCCAGGCCGTAGCCCAGCCCCGACACCGCCGCCCCCAGGCAGAAGGCCCCGTAGCTCTGGGCAAAGCCGTAGATGAGATAGGCCAGCCCGGCGAAGCTGGCCGCCAGGCCGGTCCCCACCCGGATGCTGAATTTTTGATAATACACCCCGATGCCCAGCATGGCGAAGAAGGCCACCAGGCAGCGCAGGGTCACCAGGGAGGAGGTCTGGGCATGGGTCAGGCCCCGTGCCGCCTGGATGTAGGGCAGGAACACGGAGAAGCCGTTGGACACGGTCCCCATGGTCACGAACAGCAGCAGGGTGCTCACCAGACAGACCACCCAGCCGTAGTGGATGCGTTTCACCTGACATCGCTTCCTTTTTTCTCTGCTATTCCGGGGCGGCCTCCGGCTCCAAGCGGCGGCCGATCTCCCGGATGGCTTTTTCATAAAAAATACGGTAGCCCTCATCGTCCGGCTCGGCGGTGTCCAGGCTTTCGCAGCGGACGTTGTAGGCCTCCAGCAGCCCCCGCTTCACCTCATAGATCTTCCGAAAGGGCTCGAAGAAGTATAGCTCCCCGTGGTTGGCCCGCTCCCGCTTCTTCCGGCACAGGAGCCACCACAGGTCGATCTCCGCCGTGTCGAAGCCAAAGCCCAGGGTGTACACGTCCCCCAGGATGAAATAGTCCAGCCAGCTCAGCAGCTCGCCCCGGCCCCGGTCCAGGCGGTAGAACTGCTCCGGGGCCCGCTTGGTGAGGTAGTTGTCATAGGAGAAGAGGAGGGTGCCGTAAAAATAGTGGCCTAAAATCACGGAGTCGGGCTTTCTGGCCTCCCCGTGGATGTGGAACAGCGGGGTGGGGCCGTGGGCCAGGGGGAGGTCATAATAGGTGTGGAGCATGAAGCGCTTCTCCGACTGCTTCACCGCCGCCGTGTGCCGGCGGCAGCGGCGGTTGCGATAGGGCACCTTGAGAAAGTCCGGGTCCATGGCGCACTCCAGCTCATAGGTGAAGTTGGGGGTGAGGATGCAGTCAAAGGGCATGGCCAGCAGCTTTTTCAGCTGGCGGTCCAGCCAGGGGTGCAGCTCGCACTGGGTCAGCTCCTGGCGCAGGTCTTTCAAGGATTCGTCCACATGGTCCCGGCTCAGCAGCACCGCCTGCATGGGCAGGGGGATGCCCTTGATCTGCTCCAGGGTATAGTCTGTCCGGTTGATCTTCTCCAGTAGCCCCGCCCAGGAGGCCCCGCCGTAGACCCGGTTCAGGCCGTTGCCCAGCAGCAGCACCCGTGGCCGCCGCCCCTGGGGCAGGCGCAGCGGTGGATGTTTTCCCTTTTCTCGTGTTCCCATATCCGCTCCCCTATCTGTCAAAGTCCGGCGTTTCCGCCCGTTCTACGGTTATGATACCTCTTTCCCCTGTCCTGTGTCAAGGGAGGGGCACAGTCTCCCCCCGGTTCCCCTCCACGGGAATATCTCCTTCCCAAGGCAGGCATACTTGTGGTACAATAGGAAAACCACGGGAAGGAGGGCGTACCATGCCGACAAAGAAGAACCGGGGCGGGACCTGGAACAAGCGTACCCTCCGGGAACGGGGCTGGACCAACAGCCTGATCTCCCAACTGCTTCCGCCCCCCATGATCGTCCACCGGGGGACCCACACTCTGGCCCTATGGAAGTCTGCCCAGGTCCGGGCGGCGGAGGCGGACCAGCGCTTTCAAACCCAGCGGGTGGTCGATCCCCAGCCGGTCCACATCAGTGACCAGGCCGCGGCGGCGGACGCCGCCCTGGGCATCCAGGCCCTTACCGATAGCTGGGAGGCCTGCCCCAAGAAAGGGGAGGACCTGGCCTGGCAGTTGGCGGCCCACTACCACCGGGCCCTGTTGGAGCGCTTCCCCACCGCCTGGCGGCCAAACCTCCGGCCTCCCCAGGCCAAGGGGGCGCTGTATCAGTTTTTGTCCCTGGCGGAGGAACGGGACCCCAACCGCATCCCCGTAGAGCTCAACCGCTTTTCCAAGCTGGCTCTGTGGATCGGGCGGCGGCTCCATGCCTCCAACCCCCTCATTGACCAGGTGGTGGGGCGCTATCCCCGTATCCTCCATGCCGCGGCACAGGCCGCCTTGGCGGATTTCTGTCCCGCCCAAGGGGAAGAACACGCGGCGGCCCTGCTGTCCATGCCGGACTTCCCTGCCCAGCAGCTGCTCAGCCAGAGCTTGGCCACGGTCTATGCGGTGTATTACGTGCCCCAGGCCATCCGCAGCAGCTTGTCCTTCCTCATCGCCCTGCACCCCAAGGACGAGTACCCGGCGGCCCGCGCCATGCAGCGGCATTTCATCCTCCACATCGGGGGCACCAACACCGGGAAAACCTATGCCGGCTTCCAGCGGCTGAAAGCCGCTGGCACCGGGGTCTATCTGGCCCCCCTCCGCCTTCTGGCCCTGGAAGCCCAGGAGACGTTATTGGACGCCGGGATCGATTGCAGCCTCACCACCGGCGAGGAGGAGGACCGCCGGGAGGGAGACACCCATGTGGCCGCCACGGCGGAAAAGCTGGACCTCCACACCCCCTATCAGGTGGCGGTGATCGACGAGTGCCAGATGATTGCCGACCGCCAGCGGGGCTACGCCTGGACCCGCGCCATCCTAGGGGTCCAAGCCCCGGAGGTCCACCTCTGCGCCGCCCCCCAGGCCAAGGAACTGCTGCTTCGGCTCATCGAGAGCTGCGGGGACAGCTATGAGGTCCAGTATCACGAGCGCAGCACCCCCCTTCTGTGTATGCGCCACATCATGGACTACACCCGCGTCCAGCCAGGGGACGCCCTCATCACCTTCTCCAAGGTGGGGGTGCTCCAGGTGGCGGAGGACCTGCGCCAGCGGGGGAAGGAACCGGCCATCATCTACGGCGCCCTCCCCTACGCCACCCGCCGCCGCCAGATGGAGGGGTTTCTGGAGGGGCGGATGCAATACGTGGTCTCCACCGACGCCATTGGCATGGGGTTGAACCTGCCCATCCGCCGGGTGATCTTCATGGATACGGAGAAATACGACGGCATTGAGCGCCGGGAATTGAAGCCGGAGGAGATCCAACAGATCGCCGGCCGGGCGGGGCGCTTTGGGATGTACGACAAGGGCTTTGTGGGGGCCACGGAAAACCTCTCCCTGATCCAGCGGGGCTTGGAGGCGGTGGTGCCCCCCTTGCAGGAGGCGGTGGTGGGGTTCTCCGACCTGGTGCTCCAGGTGGAGTTTGACCTGTTGGAGGTCTTGACCCAATGGAACCAGATGCCCACCGTGCCCCCCTTTGTGAAGCTGGACATCACCCGCTACTTGACCCTCATCTCCAAGATCCGGGAGGCGGGCTTTGTCCTCTCCAAGGAGCAGGAGTTAAAGGCCGCCAACATCCCCTTTGACGAGACGGAGGAGCCCCTGCGCAGCCTGTTCTTCGACTTTCTCCGCCAGGACCAGGCCGGGGAAGCCCTCCAGCAGCCGCCCCTGCCCTTGGAGGAAAACCGGACCCTCCCGGAGCTGGAGCTCTATTGCCGAAAACTGGACCTGTATTTCTCCTTCGCCAAGGCCTTTGGCCATCCGGTGGATGAGGAGGCCCTGTATGAGCGCCGGGAGGACGTGGCGGAGGAGATCAACGAGATCCTGCTGCACAAGCTGCGCAACAACATCCGCTTTTGCGCCCAGTGCGGTGCCGCCCTGCCGCTGCACCAGCGGGGGCGCATTTGCGAAAGTTGTTACCGGAAACGGGGCGGAGGGAGTGGGCCCCACCCCAGGAAGCGGCGGAAGCAGTGAGACCACCCACGAAAAACACCAGCGGAGCCTGGCATCCTTTGCCAAGCCCCGCTGGTGTTCTCTTATTTTTTCAAAAACTGCATCAGCATCTGTGCCGTTTCCGCCCGTGTGGCAAAGCCGCCGGGGTCCAGGATACCGCCGTTCTTCCCATGCAGGATACCCTGCTCTGTGGCCCAACCCAGGGCCGCCAGGGCCCAGCTGCTGGCCTGCTCTGCGTCGGAGAAGGGCAAGTCCTGGGAGGCGGTAGGCTGGCCGGCATAGCGCCAGAGGATCACCGCCAACTGTTCCCGCGTGATGCGGTCGTTGGGGCCGAACTTGCCGTCGCCGTAACCGGTGACAATGCCCTGTTCCGCCGCCCAGGTGACGGCTTCCCCGTACCACTGCTGGTGGTTTACGTCGTCAAAGGACCCGCCAACCGCTGCCGGGTTGCGCTCCAGGTTGTGGAGCACCACCGCCAGCATCCCCCGGCTCATGGGTTCCTCCGGGCTGAACTTTCCCCCGCCGGTGCCCTGGAACAGCTCATGGCCGCTGGCAAAGGCCACCGCCTGGGCCGCCCAGTTGTCCTCTGGGACGTCGTCAAAAGCTTTGCTGTTGTCCAGGATCTCCAGCTTGGCGGAGCCGTCCAGGGGGATCGTCACCTGCAACACGCCTTCGTCAGCGATGGACTTGCGCACCACTTCCCGGCTGCCGTCCTCATAGACCAGCACCGCCACGGTGCCGGGGTTGCATTCGTCGTGGGGGACGGTGAGGGTGACGCCGCCGGGGATCTCCGTCACCGTCTCGCCACCGGCGGTGATGGACAGGGTCACGCTGTTCCCCTTCTTCTCCGCCGTCACCGTAACAGTCCCCCCGCCGCTGGCCAAGTCGCCCAGGCCGCCGTTGGGGATGGTCAGGTCTGCCACCGGGGTGGAGACGGTAAGACTGGCCTGGGTCTCGCTGCCCAGGGCCCCCACAGTCTGGGCAGGGATGGACACCTCCGTTTTCGTCACGTCCCCCTTCACCTCCGGGGCAATCACCACAGTCTCGCTCTGGTGCTGCGTGGCCTGCTTGACGATCTCGTCGGCGGTGGCTTTGTTCACCGTGGCGGTGGCCGTGTCCCCCTTCGTTGTGGCGGAGGGTTTGGCTGTGGTCTCGGTGGTGTCGTTGGTGTCCGTGCCGGTGTTCACCGGGGGCGGGGTGGGGGTGGTGCTGCCGCCGGAGCTGCCACCGCTGGGCGGCGGGGGCGCCGGCTTTTCCGTCCACCGGGCGTAGAGAGTCATATCCTGGGTAATGGGAGTTTCAAAGTCGAAGGCTTCCTCGCCCTCCACCGCTTCCGCTGTGGTATACCAGCCGGACAGGTTATATCCCTCACGGGTGGAGACAGGCGCTGTGATCGTTGCGCCATAATAAACCTTCTGCGCCTCCACTGCGCTGCCTTCTTGGGCGTCGAAGATAACCGTTTTATAGAGATAGCTGGGCTTCTCTGTCACTTGGACATCCCTAGGAATCTCTTTCAAAATGGGCAGCGGGCCAGAGTCTTTCGTCCAGGCCTCGCCATCCAAGCCGGTCAGTGTCCCACTTACGATTTGCTCCAAAGACAACGCTGTGGAAAGCGCTGCACCCACTGGCTCAACTTCCCCGAAATCCATGCCCGCATAGTGATAGCATCCATTGTTTGTAATCACTGCACTTGTAGCCAAGCAGGGACTGACGATTGTGGCCGTCATCGTTGCGCCCAGTGCATAGCAATTCTTATAGAGACTGCCAGCCGACGCGTTTGCCACAAATCCAAAGGCGTGGGCGAGGGTTTCACTTTGCGTTGTTACATTTCCCAGGGAATAGCAGTTCGTCAGTTCGCCTGCGTTATAGCCCACAAAGCCCCCACCCAGTGCCGTGCCGTTGGTCACAGCAACATCTCCTATGCAATAGGAATTTTCTATTTCTAAGTTGGCCGCTGTAATGCCTATGAAACCGCCTACACATTGCATTTCTTTATTGGTTGTCGTTAGGCTAACATCCCCGGAAGAAAAACAGCCCTGAATCATAACCGGGCCTTCTGCATACGTTTTCCCGCCAATAAAACCGCCTGTACCCTGGTACGTATCTGTGCTTGCATTCACTTGCACGTCTCCCGTTGCGTAGCAATCCTGAATACAACAAGGTGTATCATTCGCTAGTGTCAGCGCACCAATGAACCCACCTGCAACAGGGGAAGTATAACCATTGTACGGCTCGTTCATGGTCACAGCTCCGGTAGCCCCACAGTTGGAAATGCTTGCCCCTTCGCTCACTGCGCCAGCAAAGCCGCCGCCTTCGTTATAGTTTCCTTGAACCGTCACACTTGCGATGCAATCTCTAATCTGTATGGACTCCGCAACATTTGAAATCGGATTGATATGGCCAATCATCCCACCTGCCGCAATATCTCCCGCTACCGTTTGACAGTTGATTTCTCCACCTACACAGCAGCCAGAGATACTTCCAGTTCCGCCGAGAGCCTCCCCGATCAATACACCAACATAAGCTGTTCTTCCAATGTTGTCTGTTACAATACTAGCATTTTCCAACGTGATATCTTTGACATAGGTAGGCGCCTCTGTTGACCCAATAAATTGAATGGCTCCAAAGAGCCCCATGTACTTTTCTCCATTTCCAGCACAAACCGCCATGTTGGAAATCCTATGGTTGCGCCCATCAAAGTTTCCCATATACCGCGAGGCAGCGATGCCAATGGGTATCCAGTTCTTTCCGCTTAAGTCTATATCCCCATCAAGGGCAACCGTTTTCCCCGAAAAATTGGTTTTCTCTATGTCATTCAACCCATTCACCTGTACCGCCAGCCACGCCAGGCCCTCCGCTGAGGTAATGGTAATGGTCGTCCCGTCCGCTTCTTCGGTATAGCCTGCGGGGGCTTGCGTCAAGCCATCTGTCCAGTTCTCCGCACCTGCCGCCAACGCTGTCCCCGGCAGCAAACACAGGCACAGGGCCAGAGTAGTGACCACACTTACGATTCGTTTCTTCATAAAGACACTCCCCCAATGAAACAGTTTGGACCAGATTGTCCGATCTCACTAACACCCATCATAGCACAGGGATTACGTCCCCGCAATCGGTCCAAAGTATGACTTACTGGGAGTTCCTGCCTGGTTTCCGCCAAAATCCCTTCGTCATGTTTCACAAAATTACAGGCCCCCACGGGACAGCAAATCCCCCCGCCAGTTACCCGGCGGGGGGAAGTCTGTTTATTTGTCCATGCCGCAGGCAAAGGCCTGTTCCGTCAAGGCCCGGTCGTGGGTCACCGCGTCGTAGAAGCGGAAGCCCCCGGTGAAGTTGTAGCAGTCAAAGCCCCGCCCGGCCAAGATCCGAGTGGCGATATAGCTGCGCAGGCCGCTCTGGCAGATCACATACACCGGCTTGCTGGGGTCCAGTTCATCCAGGTGTTCCCGGAGCTCATCCACGGGGATGTTTCGGAAGCCGGGGATGTTCCCCTGGCTGTGCTCCATCACCGTGCGGGCATCCAGGAGGGTCACGCTGCCGTCCCTGGGCAGGGCGTCCACATCCTCCAGGTAGAATTGCTTCACCACGCCCTTGGCCAAGTTCTCCACCATGAAGCCCGCCATATTCACCGGGTCCTTGGCGGAGGAGTAGGGCGGCGCGTAGGCCAGATCCAGGTCCTTCAGCTGGATGGCGCTCATCCCCGCCCGCAGGGCGGTGGCCAGCACGTCGATGCGCTTATCCACCCCTTCATAGCCCACGATCTGGGCCCCCAACAGGCGGTAGCTGCCCTTTTCAAAGACCACCTTCATGGTCATCAGCTTGCCGCCGGGGTAGTAGCCCGCCCGGCTCATGGGGGAGAGGATCACTTTGTCCACCTCCAGCCCCGCCCGTTTGGCCGCCGTCTCATTGACGCCGGTGGCGGCGGCCGTCATGCCGAACACCTTGATGACGGAGCTGGCCTGGGAGCCCTGGTAGCGGCTGTCCCCGCCGCAAATATTGTCGGCGGCAATGCGCCCCTGCTTGTTGGCGGGCCCCGCCAGGGCGATCACGGCGTCCTCCCCGGTAACGAAGTGTTTTACCTGCACCGCGTCCCCTACGGCGTAGATGTCCGGCGCGGAGGTCTCCATGCGGTCATTCACCAGGATGCTGCCTTTCAGCCCCAATGCCAGCCCGGCCTCCTGGGCCAGGTGGCTGTCGGGGGTGACGCCGATGGCCAGCACCACCATGTCCCCGTGGATGGGGGCCCCCTCTTTCAGCAGCACATCCACTCCGCCGTCCTTCTCCTCAAAGCCCTCCACCGCGTGGCCCAAGGCCAGGTTCACGCCGTTGCGGCGCATTTCGGCGTGGATGAACGCGGCCATGTCCAGGTCGAAGGGATTCATCAACTGCTTGAGCTGCTGGACGATGGTGACCTCCATCCCCAACTCCCGCAGGTTTTCCGCCAACTCCAGGCTGATGAAGCCCCCGCCAGCCAGCACCGCGGAGCGGGGCCGGTTTTGGTTGATATACTCCTTGATGCGCAGGGTGTCCTCCACGGTGCGCAGGGTGAACACCTTCTCCATCCCCATGCCGGGCAGCCGGGGCTGGGTGGGCTTGGCACCGGGGGAGAGGAGCAGCTTGTCATAGCTCTCCTCAAATTCCCGTCCGCTCTCCAGGTCCCGCACGGTGACGCACTTGCGCTCTGGATGGATGGCCGTGACCTCATGGCGCACCTTCATGGTCACCTGGAAGCGGGAGAGGAAGCTCTCCGGGGTCTGAAGGGTCAGAGCCTCCGGGTCGCCGATGGTCCCGCCGATGTAGTAGGGCAGGCCACAGTTGGCATAGGACACATAGCCGGACCGCTCGAACACCACGATCTCCGCCTGCTCATCCAGCCGGCGGATTCGGGCCGCAGCCGTGGCGCCTCCCGCCACACCGCCTACGATGACAACTTTCATATTATCGCTCCACCTTTCCTGTATACGCGGCAATGCCGCCTAAATTTTTGACGTTGGTATATCCCATCCTGGCCAAGGCGCTTGCCGCCTGGCGGCTTCTGGCACCGCTGTAGCAGTAGACGAACAGGGGGGTGTCCTGTTTCTCCACCAACTCCCCCACCTTCTCCAGAGTTTGCAGTGGGACGTTCTTGCTGCCGGGGATCCGCCCCTCCTGGTACTCCTGGGGCGTGCGCACGTCCAAGAGCATGGCCCCCGGCGTGGCATCATATTCTTCCACTCCCCGATCGATGTCAGGGCCTTTGAGAAAAT
>CAJTQP010000006.1 GCA_910578575.1 uncultured Oscillospiraceae bacterium | reverse complement strand
TGGCCAGGATGCTGGTGAGCTGGCCGTCGTCGCAGTAGTTGGCGTTCCACAGGGCGGTGGCCTGCTGGCGCAGGGCGCTGATGTCTGCGGCCCCCAGACAGTCCAGAATTTGGGCGCGGCTATTGCCGTCGGTGAGCTCCGCCAGCATGGCTAGAGCCATATAGACGTTCAGCGGGGAGCAGACCCGGTTCTCCGCTCCCGCGCCGGAGAGAAGGGTGCGGATGCTGGCGGGGAAGAAACTGTCCAGGCTGTTGGCATACCCCTCCGGCTGTTCCCGTTGGGCCTGTCGGCTGGCCCACCAGTCGTCATAGGCTTTGCTGTAGCCCAGGTCGTCGAAGGTATCGTTTTTGAAGAAATCGTCCTCCTGGGGATAGGGGGCCATTTGGGGGTAGGCGGCTTCCCGGATGGCGTAGTCAGTGGCCTTGTTGGCATCCACAGCTGCTTGGTTGCCGCAGGCGCACAGGCTCAGCAGCAGAGCGCAGGCCAGCAGGGCGGCGGGATAGCGTCGCTTTTTCATGGGGGTGTCCTCCTTTTCTGTATTTACAGGGGGGCGCAGGGTGAGGCTACTGGAGCAAAACGAACTGCCGCTTGTCAAAGCGCAATAAGCCCTCCTCCCGCATGTGGGCCAGCTCACGGGTCATGGCGGAGCGGTCCACGCACAGGTACTCCGCCAGGGCGGTGCGGCTCATGGGGATGGTGAAGTGGTTCGTCCCCGCCCGCTGGGCCTCCCGTCCCAGGTAGGTGAGGAGTTTTTCCCGGATGGTGGCGCAGGAGATCACCTCCAGCTTCTCCACCAGCTCCAGGTTTTTCAAGGCGATGAGCTCCACCATGTTCTCGATCATCCGGTGGTGGAAGCGGCACACCAGCTTACAGGCATGGAGGATGCGGCCGTAATCCAGGATGAGGATGCGGCTGGCCTCGTTGGCCTGGTAGGCGATGCTGCGGTTGCGCTCCTTCATGCAGGAATAGCTCTCCCCGAAGATGCTTCCCTTGGAGAGAATGGTGATGAGGGAGCGCTTGCCAAAGGAGTCCTCGGAGATCATCTGCACCGAACCCTCCAGCACCACCCCGATCAGGGGCTGGGTGCCGGGGCTGGCCAGGATGAAGCCGCCTTTTTTGGGAAAAAACTCTTTGGCGCTGAGGCAGTGGAGCAGAGCATGCAGCTCGTCGGGCAAAATACCCCGAAACAATGGGCACAGGGCCACCAGTTCTTCTGTGTTCATCTGCGGTCCCCTTTCTTATATAGACAAGAATCAGTATAAAATATTTTTCGATTTGATGCAACTGCAACAGAAAATTTTTATCGTTTCTGCTATCCTGCTGTTGAAACCAAACAAGAAGGAGGACGACCCAATGGTACATAAAATGCAAAAGGTAGAGCGTCAGCTCTCCCAGGAGGATACCCTGGCTCTGTTGAAGAAGGGGGACCACGGCACCCTGTCCGTCAATGGCGACGACGGCTACCCCTATGCCACCCCGGTGAACTACATTATGGTGGAGGATAAGCTCTACATCCACTCCGCCCCCTATGGCTACAAGATGGAGTGTTTGGAGAAGAGCAAGAAGTGCTGCTTCTCCGCCATCATCTCCTCGGAGATCATCCCCAGTAAGATCACCGCCTCCTTTGAGAGCGTGGTCATGATCGGTGACGTGGTGTTCGTGGAGGACCAGACAGAGAAGCGGGCGGCGCTGGAGGCCTTCGTGACCCAGAAGCACCCCGGCTTTGAGGAGTTGGGTTTTAAGATGATCGAAAAGCAGATCGACAAAACTGCCGTCATCCGCATCGACCCCACCTCCCTGACGGGGAAGCGTTATAAGGGTTGAGATGCCAGGGAAACTCGCAGTTTGAAAAAAGAGCCGGTGGATCGTCCACCGGCTCCTTTTCCGCCCTCAGCGGCCCCTGTGTTTGGCTTTCTTCTTCTCCTGGCGCAGGGCGAACTGCCGCTGCCGCGCTTCCTCTCGCTGTGTCCGGCTGCGCTGCTTGCGTTCCAGTTTGTGTTCCTCCCGTTGGAGCTGTAGGGCCTGCTGGGCCTTGGTGCCCACCCCCTTGTTTTGCAGCTGGGCTTGAATTTCCCGCTGCATCCGCTTGGGGTTGATGCGCCGCTGCACCCCCTGGACAGCGGGGAGGGCGGGGCTAAATGCCAATCTGCGCCAGTTTTCCAGGAGGAACGCGTAGACCTCTACGTCCTTGGGCTCTGCCCCGAAGGTGAGCTTGCAGACGCTATACTGTCCCTGCTCCCAGCGCTCATAGAGCCCGATCCAAAAGGGGGCCTCAAAGAGCACTGTCAGACTGCATGACCCCTCCACGTTAGGGCTCCTGTTCGGTGAATTGCGCCTGGAAGTCCTCCAACCACTGCAATAGGGCCTCATATAACCGTTGCTGCTGGTCAAAAATCGTCCGCCCTACCAGGGGGAGGTCGGGATAGGCAGCAGCAAGGGCTTGGTTCTCTTGGGCAGAGGCCAGGAGGGTGATGTGTAAGCTGTCCAGCAATTCCAGGGCCTCCTGGTGGCTCACCTTGTTCAGATTGGCGATCATCCCGTTGAAGGCAAAGCGCAGGGGGACGGCCTGCTGAGCTTGGTGCAGGAGAAGCCGCCGCAACTCTGCCTGTCCGGCTGCTGTGATGGAGTAGACCGCCTTCTCCACCCGCTCCCCCTGGACCTGCTGGCTGGTCAAGAAGCCCTTGTCCCGGAGGTGGGGGAGTTTGCGGTAGACAGAGGGGACACTGATCTCCGCCCAGCGGGGGAAGTGGTGGGCGTCTACGTCTTTTTGGATTTCATAGGCACTCCTGGGTCCCTCCGTGAGGATACCCAAGATCACCAGATCAATGGCTGACATAACAGCACCTCCCTTACTACTATCAATATTACTATCAACAGAATAAAATGTCAAGAGGAAAGCGGCAAAAACCGCTTTTGCTCTTAGCGGAATCTATAGTCGATTCCGCTTTGCTTAAAAATCGCGTTTGCTGTGTGACGCGATTTGATCTTTGTGTCCACTGTAACATGACGGCAGGTGATAGGGCTATACCAAATGTCATGGTCACTCTTTCCGTGACGCTGAAAGGTACAATGATACTTGCTTAAAATTTCACGGACCTTCTTTTCATATTCTGCCATTACAGTGCGATCCTTTCGTGGCGCTCCGACAGGAATGTCAACTGGAGCACAGACGGCTCTGTGCGATTCAGCGCCAGCAGCTCCGGCACCGCATGACGGACGCGTTCCAGCAAGGCGTCAAAGGAACCGGATTCCAGGACAAGGCCGGGAATGCTTTCGCTGGTTGCGATCCAAACCCCAGCCTCGTGATCCCACGCTAAATTGACAACATATTCCATGCCTGTAAACCTCCCGCATAGGGTGAGTAATCTACCAGGTATTCTAGTACAATTTCAAGAAAATATCAACCGACCTGCCGGATATCTGTCCACCGGGACAGGCGAGGAAGCCCTCACTTATTCTCCACCAGGGTGATTACCGGCTTCCCCTCCCGGTCTAGCAGGGGGGTGAGGCCGCCACCGGTGGTGCCGCTGGAAGTGTGGAAGAGGTAGTTGACCCCGGTTTCCCGGTCCTGCCAGATTTCTGTGCTCTCCGTGAAACTGCTTTGGACATAGACCTGTTCAAAACGCTTCTTCTTTTTTTCTGCCATGGAATGGTCCTCCTTTGTTTTGACGGGGCAGACCGATGCTGTGCCAGTCTGCCCCGTGAGATTCTTACATTTTCCGGGGCGCAGTGACCCCCAGCAGCCCCAGGCCGTTGGCCAGGACGGCACGGACGCTGTCCGCCAGCTTCAACCGGGCGTTCAACAGCTCCGCCTCCTCGCCCTTGATGCGGCAGGCGCTGTAGAAGCGGTGGAACTCCCCGGCCAGTTCCGTTAAGTAGCGGTTGATCCGGGAGGGGTCAAAGTCCCGCGCGGCCCCGTGGATCTCCTCCGGGAAGCGGGCCAGGGTACGGACGAGGTTCTTCTCCTCCGCCGTAGCCAGCAGTTCCCCCCGTACCGTAGCGGCGGCGGGGACGGGATGGCCCTCGGCCTCCAGGCGTTCCACCAGGGTGCAGATCCGGGCGTGGGCGTACTGGACATAGTACACCGGATTCTCGCTGTCCTCCCGGACCGCCAGCCCCAGATCGAAGTCCACCGGAGTGGTGGCGGCACGGGCGTTGAAGAAGTAGCGGGCGGCGTCCACGCTCACTTCGTCCAACAGGTCGTGGAGGGCAATGGCCTTGCCGGAGCGCTTGGACATCCGCACCGGCTGTCCGTCTTGGAGGAGGTTCACCAGCTGCATCAGGACGATCACCAGGCGGTGGGAGCCGTCCAGCCCCAGGCCGTCCAGGGCCGCTTGCAGCCGGGCCACGTGGCCGTGGTGGTCCGCCCCCCAGATATTTACCACCAGGTCAAAGCCCCGGACGGCAAACTTGTTGCGGTGGTAGGCGATGTCGGCGGCGAAATAGGTGTAAAAGCCATTGGCCCGGCGGAGAACGTCGTCCTTCAGGTCCAGCTTGTCCACCTGCTTCTGGCTCTTGCCCTCGGCCAGGAACTTCTGTTTCAGCAGCTCCGTAGTGTTCAGCCACAGGGCCCCGTCCTTTTCGTAGGTCCAGCCCTTCTCTGTGAGCAGCGCCACCGTCTCCGCCACATAACCGGAGTCATGGAGGCTGGACTCGAAAAACCACTGGTCGTATTCAATGCCGTAGCGCCGCAGGTCCTCCTTCATCTTGGGGATGTTCCGCTCCAAGCCAAAGGCGGCCAGGGCCTCCAGGCGCTCCGCTTCCGGTTTCTCCTGGAAGCTGGTCCCGTGAAGGTCATAAAAGGCCTGGGCCAGCTCCCGGATGTCCGCCCCCTGGTAGCCATCTTCCGGGAAGGGGACCTGGTCCTCTCCCAGGATGCACTGGAGGTAGCGGGCCTGGAGGGAGAGGGCAAACTTGTTGATCTGGTTCCCGGCGTCGTTGACATAAAATTCCTTCCAGGCGTGGTAGCCGTCCCGCTGGAGGACGTTGGCCAGGGTGTCCCCCAGCACGCCCCCGCGGGCGTTGCCCATGTGCATGGGGCCAGTGGGGTTGGCGGAGACGAACTCCACCATGACCTTGCGCCCTTGCCCCTCCTGGTTCTGTCCATACTGGGGCCCCTCGGCCTCGATCTCCGCCAGTACGTCCCCGTACCACTTGGGGCCCAGGCGGAAGTTCATGAAGCCGGGGCCTGCCAGCTCCACGCTGGAGAAAATGCTGCCGCTTAAGTCCATGTGGTCTGCCAGGGTCTGGGCCAGCTCTCTGGGGTTGCGCTTGGCCGCCTTGGCGGTGGCCATGGCATAGGAGGAGGCATAGTCGCCGTTTTGCGGGTCTTTGGGGATCTCCACCGCGCCTTTCAGGCTCACGTCCTCCGGCAGGGCCCCCGCCTTGGCCGCCGCGGCCCAGGCCCCCTCGGTGAGGGTCTTAATCTGGTCTCTCGCATATTGAATCAAATTCGCCATGGTGTCCTTCCTCGTTTTCTTATGTCGTTGGCTGGTCCTGGGCGGCACTGGGCTCCGCCACGTGGATCAGAAAGGCGTTTTCGCCCACGTGCTCGTTCTCTATGTCCAGGGCGTAGTGGATCTCCAGGTCCCCTCCGGCGGGGCTCATCTCTGCCTTGGCCGAGTGGGTCCGCACCCCCAGGGAGAAGCCCCCGAAGGGGGTCTGATACAGGGAGATGTGCCGCCGGCCCTCCTGGAAGATCATCTCGGAGTTTAAGGTCCCCTCCCGCAGAAGGGTGATGCGGTCCTTCAGGATGCGGAATGTGGTGGTGGTGCCCTCTAGGCCGGTGAGCTCGCTCTCCTCATAGGTCAGGGCGAGGCCCTCGTCCTCGGTGCCGCTGAGGGTCCCTTGGGTCACCAGCTCCATCACGTCCTCATGGCCGGGGAAAGGGCTCTGCACCCCACGAATTGATATGATCACAGGTTTTTCCATGTCGCTTTCCCTCGCTGCCCAAAGTATTTTTGTTCTTCGCGCAAATGCAAGCTATTATACATGATTTACCGGAAAAAGTAAAGCCGCGACGAAGGGAAAACCAGCGATTTTTGGGGATGGAGAGAGGGGCGAAGCTTTGGAAAATGCTTTTGACATTTCGGGGCATGCCCCTTATACTGAGTAGGGAAAAAGATGTCGAGTTGTGGCCGATGGAATGCGGAAGGAGGAAGGGCCATGTATGCAACGAATTATCACGCCCCTGTGGGCGAGCTCACCCTGGCCAGCGATGGAGAAAAGCTGCTGGGGCTGTGGATAGAGGGGCAGAAATATTTTGGCGGCAACCTGGGAGAGCTGCACCCAAAGGCGGACCTGGACGTTTTTGTCCAGGGAAAGGGGTGGTTGGACCGCTATTTTGCCGGAGCACGTCCTGCGCCCTGTGCGCTGCCCCTAGCCCCGATGGGCAGTCCCTTCCGACAGGCGGTTTGGGCCCTCCTGTGTGAGATCCCCTATGGCCAGGTGGTGACCTATGGCGGCCTTGCCAAGGATCTGGCCCAGCAGCAGGGCAGGGAGAGTATGTCCAGCCAGGCCATCGGCGGTGCGGTGGGGCACAATCCCATCTCCATCATCATCCCCTGCCACCGGGTGGTGGGGAGCGATGGGAGCTTGACAGGGTATGCCGGGGGAATGGAGAGAAAGCGGCAGCTGCTGGCCCACGAGGGGGTAGACTTGGACTGCCTGTTCGTGCCGAAGGGAGGGACAGCCCTGTGACCCCTAGTATCGTGAACAAGGAGGAGAACGACATGAATGAGATCGTGGTACTATTTGAGGTGACACCCACCAAGGAAGGGATGCAGCGCTATCTGGACCTGGCTGCCCAACTGAACCCCCTGTTGGCGGGCTTTGAGGGCTTCATCCGGGCAGAACGCTTTGCCAGCTTAAGCGAAAAGGGTAAGCTGCTGTCGATGAATGTTTGGACGGACGAGGGAGCGGTGGAGCGCTGGCGGAATACCGTGGAGCACCGGATGAGCCAGCGGGAGGGGAGGGAATCCCTATTTGAGTCCTATCGGATCACCGTTTGTTCCACCGTGCGGGAATACTCCCACACAGACCGTAAGCAGACCCCGATAGATTCCAAATGGTACTTTGTGGAATGAGGGCTGGCAGTTTGGACGAGGCCCTGGTCTATGAGATCTTGTCCGTGGTGGAGGAGATCCCGCCGGGTAGGGTGGCCACTTATGGCCAGATCGCAGCCCTCATTGGCCGGGAACGCAATGCCCGGTTGGTAGGGAAGGTTTTGCGGATGTCCGATGCGTATGGCAGCTTCCCCTGCCATCGGGTGGTGAACCACGCCGGACGGTTGGTGCCTGGCTGGGGGGAACAGGCGGCCCTGTTGGCCGCCGAGGGCGTCCAGCTCAAGGAAGATGGGCGGGTGGATTTGAAAACGTATCGGTGGGAGGGATAGTTCTCTCAACATAGGAAACGCGGTGTGCTGTTGGTCTGCACACCGCGTTTTCCTTGTGTTTTTCAATTACCGCCCCATAGACACCAATTCCCGGCTGGCTTGTGTCAGGGCCAGGGCCAGGGCGTCGATTTCCTCCCTGGTGTTGGAGGGGGCGAAGGAGAGGCGGAGCATTCCGTCCCGGACAGCTTTGGAAAGCTTCATGGCAGCGTAGACGTGGCTGGCTTTCCCCTTGTGGCAGGCGGAACCGGAGGAGAGGCAAATGCCCTTGTCGCTGAGGTAGCGCACCACCACCTGGCTGGGATAGCCGGGGAGGGAGACGGCGCAGATGTGGGGGGCGTCCCCTGGGGCCACCACCACCAGCCCCGGAACAGTCTGCGGTAAGGTCTCCAGAGCGTAGTCTTTCAGGGCTTGGACGTAGGTCTGGTGTTCCGCCAGCTTCTCCGCCCCCTCCTTGGCGGCCCAGGCGAAGGCGGCGATTTGGGCGGTGGCCTCTGTGCCGGAGCGCAGGCCCCGCTCCTGACCACCGCCCCGGAGGAGGGGCTGGACTTGCAGTCCGGCACGGATGTACAGGGCTCCGATGCCTTTCGGGGCTCCCACTTTGTGGCCGCTGATGGTGAGCAGGTCTACCCCCAGATCCTTGGGGGTAAAGGGGATTTTTAAGAAACCCTGAACGGCGTCGCTGTGGAGCAGCGCGGGGGATTTCTTCTGCCGGAGCAAGTGTGCGGTCTCTGCCACAGGTTGGATGGATCCGGTCTCGTTGTTCACCAGCATCATGGATACCAGCACCGTATCCGGCCGCAGAGCGGCTTCCAGCTCTGCCAAGGAGACGCGCCCCTGGGCATCGGGCCGCAGGTAGGTCACGGCATAGCCTTCCCGCTCCAGGGCCCGGCAGGGCTCCAGGACGGCGGAATGCTCAATGGCGGTGGTGATGATGTGTTTTCCCTTATGCCGGCCCAAATGGACCGCTAGGGCCACCGCCCAGTTGTCCCCTTCTGTACCGCAGGAGGTAAAATACACTTCCTCCCCCCGGCAGCCCAGGGCAGACGCTATGTCTTCCCGCTGTGCCGTCACAGCCTTGGCGGCGGCGGTGCCCAGGGAATGGAGGGAGGAGGGGTTGCCAAAGTCCTGGGTCATGGCCGCCAGGGCGGCCTGGGCCGCAGCGGGGAGGACGGGGGTGGTGGCGGCGTGGTCCAGATAGATGATGGGCATAGGGGTGACCTCTTTTCAGAACAAATCTTCAAAAATATCTGCCAGGGAGATGTCCAGATCGTCGTAGAGATGGCAGTGGAAGGATGGCACAAACGCGGCTTTTTCCGCTTCGTCCATCTCCGCGATTTCCGCTTCCGTGTGGAAGTAATAGATATTTTCCAAACAATACTGGCCACCGGCCAAAAGATAGACCTCGATGGATTTCCCGACAGGGTCCACCAACCAGTATTCCGGCACGCCACTGGCCTCATAGACGTTTTTCTTGTGCCATCTGTCGTTTTTTGCCGTGCTGGGGGAGAGGACTTCCCAGACCAGGTCCGGCGCACCTTCCACCCACTTCGGCTTGATCTTATCCCGGTCGCAGACGACCATACCGTCTGGAATGAAATGGTCTTCGTCCGTTAAGAAAACGGCGGTCCCGTCGCTAAACGGGATGCAGCGCTTTCCCTTCAAATGGTTTTCAAAAAGGACTGCGATCCGGAAGGCCAAGCGGTTGTGCTGTGGGGTAGCTGGTGACATGGCGATAAACTTTCCGCCAATCAATTCCTCCCGCTGTTCCTCCTGATAGGCCGGATTACCGTTCATGATAGACCGCTCCTTTTTCGCCGTCTGCCTAGGGCAAGGATCTCAATGTATGTCCACATTATAACATAGTCTTGCCGCAATGTACACTGATTTTGCAGGAGGGGAGCGGTGCACCCCTTGTCCCGGCAGTGGAATCATGCTATAATGGGCCGCGCTTGCACAGCGGTTCGGAATCATAAAAATATAAGGAGAACAAGTATGAACATCGAACGGATACAAGAAAATGGTAGAGACATTGCCGTCGTCACTGGAGAGGAGAAGTTGATCGTTGACCCTTCCTCCGCCATGGACCTGGTGATGAGCGTCAAGTATGAGACAGGTGCAAGCAGGCTGGCCATCGACAAGGCTGTGATCGCGGAGGAGTTTTTCATCCTCAGCAGCGGCATGGCCGGGGAGATTTTACAGAAATTCATCAACTACCAGGTGAAAGCTGCGATATGGGGGGACTATTCCCACTATACCAGCAAACCCCTGAAAGATTTTATCTATGAATCCAACCACGGGAAGGACTTCTTTTTCGTTGCAACGAAGGAAGAGGCTATCCAACGGTTGAAGGAGACGCCATAAGAGACCGCTGTGCAAGCGAGACAAAGAGAGAGGAAGCAACATGCGGAAACAGAACTTTGCCATCCCCCTGGGGCTGATCCTGCTCCAAAGCCTGCTCTATGGTTTCGGGGACCCCATCTCCAAAGCCGCCTATGCGGTGCTGCCGGTGTACTCTCTGCTCACCGCCCGCTATGGCATTGCCCTGGGATTCCTACTGCTCTTTTTTGGCAGGCGGGTGGTGGCGGGCCTGCGGGCCTGCTCCCCCAGGGATTGGCTGCTTCCCAGTTTGTGCATTGGTGCGGCCTATCTTGTGGGAAACCTGGCCATTGAGCTTACGGCTGCCACGGCGGTGGCCTTCCTGCGCTCCCTCTCTACCCTGATGACACCTCTGCTGGCCCTGGCGGTGTTTCACCGGCCCTTTGGGAAAAAACACATCCCGGTGCAGCTTCTGGTGCTGGTGGGGCTATACCTGCTGTGCGGGTTGGGCGGTCTGTCTCAATTTGGCTGGGGGGAGGTCTGCGCCCTACTGTGTGCCCTGCTGTTGGCGGCCTCCCTGATTTTTGGGGAGCACGCCCTGGAGCGGGTGGACCCGGTCACCCTCACCACTGTCCAGGCGGGGGCCTCGGCGCTGATGGCGCTGGCCTGTGCCCTGGTGTTTGAACGGGGGATTCATCTCTCTGCCGCTACGCCGGGGGTCTGGGCTATCATCGTCTACCTGGCCCTGGCCTGCACAGTGGCGGGGTATTTTCTCCAGAACCGGGCCTTGGGCAGCATCTCCGCCCGGACGGTGGCTCTGCTGCAATGCGTCTGCCCGGTGATGACTGCCCTGTTCTCCCGCCTGGTTTTGGGAGAATCCCTCACGGTGGCGGGGCTGGTGGGAGCGGCCATCATCCTGCTGTGCGTGGTGCTGGAGACGGGGATGAAGGAGGAGGGAGCTCTGGCGGTTTTGGAAGAAGCGGCGGCTTATCCTCCTGTGGAAAGCCAAAAACAGGAAAAATTCCCTTGACTTTTTGTTGGGTTCCTCTGTATACCGACAAAAAAGTGGACATTTTCTTTCATTTTCAAACATTTTTCTCTTTTCTCTTGTGTTCTCTCCCGTTTTCCTGTAAAGTAAGAGGCACTACACTGATTTAGGAGAGTGAGAGAAACAATGGAAGTGAACAAGCGTGGACAGTGGGGGAGCAACCTAGGCTTCCTCCTGGCCTCAGTGGGCTCAGCCATCGGCTTGGGGAACCTCTGGGCGTTCCCTTACAAGATGGGTAAGAGCGGCGGCTTCGCCTTTCTTGCCATTTACCTGGTGCTGGTGGTGCTGGTGGGCATCGTCCTGATGCTGGGCGAGTTTGCCTTGGGCCGTCATACCGGTCACGGTGCCGGCGGCGCGTATGCCGCTTTGGCGAAAAAGTATAGCTTTGTAGGGTGGATGGCCGTCATCTCCCCCTTCCTGATCCTGGCCTTTTACTGCCTGCTGGGCGGTATGGTCCTGCGGTACTGCCTGGGCTTCCTGATGCAGATATTCGGGGCGGATGGCTTCGTGGGACAGGGCAGCGATTTCTTTGGCTGGCTGCGCTATGACAGCACCAGCATGTTGCTGTTCCTGGCGATTTTCCTGGCCATCACCATGTTCATCGTCATGGGGGGTATCAAGGGCGGTATTGAGCGCTTCAGCAAGGCCGTCATGCCGGCTCTGGCGGTGATCCTAGTGGTCATCATCGTCTTTGTAGCCATTCAGCCTGGGGCCAAGGAGGGCTATGCCTTCATGTTCAAACCCAATGCGGAGACCTTCTCCACCCCGAAAGACTTCTTCGACGTGCTCAAGACCGCTTCGGGGCAGATGTTCTTCTCCCTGTCCGTGGGCATGGGCATCAACATCACCTTCGGCTCCTACCTGAGCAAGGACCGCAGCCTCCAGCGCAACGCCGTGATCGTCCCTGTGGCGGACACCGTGTTTGCCTTGCTGGCAGGTATGATGATCCTCCCCGCCTGCGCCGCCTTTGGCGTGGACTACGCCCAGGGCCCTGGCCTGCTCTTCGCCTCTATGCAGAAGGTCTTCCTGGATGGGATGGGCGGTATGGCCGGTAACGTGATTGGCTTCCTGTTCTATTTCCTGGTGTTCATCGCCGCCATTACCTCCTCCATCGCCTTGCTGGAGGTCTGCACGGCATTCATCGTGGACAAGCAGCTGGACAAGGGCAAGGAGCCCAAGCGGCGCGCGGTGACCGCCATCTTCGTGGTGCTGATTTTCATCATCGCCATCCCCGTGGCCCTGGACGCCTTGGGCAGCGGCGGTGCTGCTGTTAAGGCCCCCTATGAGCTCATGGGTCTGACGCCAGACAGTGAGGGCTTCGCCATGTGGAACGACTGCTGGCTGGACTTTTATGACATGATCACCGAAGGCATCCTCATGCCGCTGGGCGCCCTGATCATGAGCCTGATTATGGGCTGGGCGCTACCCAACCTGGTGAAGAACGAATGCGAGGAGAGTGGCCACAAGTTCAAGGGAGCGCAGTATTTCAAGTTCTGCTTCCGCTTCGTGGTGCCCGCTGTGATGATCCTGGTGCTTTACACCCAGATCACTTCCTTCTTCGGGTAAGGGAAGGAGCCGCATCCCTGAGAAAACCTGAAAACCTGCCCTGGTTTTGCAAAAAATGCAAAATCAGGGCAGGAAAAGGGGAAATAATGCTTGCATTTTCTTTCGAGATGTGGTATTATAAAAAAGTCGTCAAGAGCGACATGCGGTAGTAGCTCAGTTGGATAGAGTGACTGGCTACGAACCAGTAGGTCGGGGGTTCGAGTCCCTCCTACCGTACCAGCCTGTGTTGACAAAAAAGATGCAGGGGAAAAGCGCCACACGTTTGTGTGGCGCTTTTTTGCGCAAAATAGGCAAAAACCATGAAGAGTGGATGGGACACGACCATGAAAAACAGAAGAACAATAGCATTCCAAGTTTTGGAAGAACTATTCCAGCGCATCAAAACCCACCTGGAGCAGGAGACAGCCCGCACTGGCAAAAAGCTCACCCAGTAGGAATTCGTCCTGGGCCTCATCGAGACAGTTCTGAATGAGGAGGAACAGGTGCTCACAGCAGAAACCCCGTCCGGCCCCTGTGAGGCCCAGTACCCCAGAACAGCACCCAACCAAGGGAGAAAATGGGACCCTGTCGGCCAGCGTGTGGGCCATGTGAGGAAGACTTCAGGCCGCCCTGCAACTAAATCAACCCCCAGAAAACAGCCCGGCAGAGTTTATTCCGCTGTTTCTCCCAACAGCTTTTCCCTTACATCGCCAGTGGGCCGGACCTCATAGCTGTGATGGACCAGGTCAAAACAGGCCAGCTTTCCATCTGCGTCAATATAGACATAGTGGTAAGAAATCGGGGCCTGATTTTCTTCGCATAGCATCTCCAGCAAGGGCTCCAATTCATACGCATCTAAGGTATGACGGTCGGAGTAGAGGAATAAGTCATACCGCCCTAAAAGAGCGTATCCGGCGTTCAGTTTCTTTAACTTTCTGCGAAAAGGTTCCACAAAACCAGCGGCAGGGAGCGGGTTGATCACAAAGGTCTGCCATGCGTGGTACTCGATCCCGCATTGTGCGCACAGATCCAGGATACGCTCCGAGGGAGCTTGATAGGGTTTGCTCACAGCGATTTCTGTCACAAGGCGCTCAAAGGTCTCCCCGTTCACAGAGGTGACCTCAATACCGGCCGCCCCGTCTGCTGTTTGAAGATCCGGCCTGTCTCGTAGGAGCAAAGTCCCATATCGCGCCGGGTACATGGTCTCCAAAATGTATTTCGCGTATATCTCATACGGGCTGGTGCGTTTTGGCATAGGACTCCCTCCCCAGTTTATGCTTCTTTCTGAAGTATATCAAAATATTGCAGCATTGTATAGCCCGTAGTAGGTCAATGTACAGATACCCTGTCCTGATTTTGTGCAATCAAGGTGGAATCCCTTATGTCCTTAACGGAGATAAAACCCGTATCCTCTCATATTCACCCCCACGAAACCATACCATAGGAAAAACGCTTCCGCTAAAATTGTCCTGAGACTGACACCCTCAAAGACAAAGAAAGCGGAGGCGTTTTTATGTTGAACAATACGTATGGATATGTCCGTGTCTCCACACGGGACCAGCACGAAGACCGTCAAATTGCAGCCATGCTGGACTTTGGCGTCGCGGTGGAAAACATCACAGTGGAGAAGCTTTCCGGGAAGGATTTTCAACGACCGCTCTACCAGGAGCTGATCGACAGCCTAGGTTCCGGCGACGTGCTGGTGGTAAAGAGCATCGACCGCTTTGGCCGGAACTATGACGAGATCATCCAGCAGTGGGGCCTGCTCACCAAGGAGCGGGATATTGCCATTGTGGTGCTGGACATGCCCCTTTTGGACACCCGCGAAGGGCGTGACC
This sequence comes from uncultured Oscillospiraceae bacterium, assembly GCA_910578575.1. Taxonomy (GTDB): domain Bacteria; phylum Bacillota; class Clostridia; order Oscillospirales; family Oscillospiraceae; genus Evtepia. The sequence goes on along the minus strand of CAJTQP010000006.1, from coordinate 41,476 downwards.
TGACCGGCAAACTGATCGCGGACATCGTCCTTCAGGTTTTAAGCTATGTAGCCCAAGTGGAGCGGGAGAATATCCGGCAGCGGCAAGCGGAGGGCATCGCGGCGGCAAAGGCCCGTGGGGTAAAATTCGGGCGTAGGCGAATCGAACTGCCGGAGTCCTTCCTGGAACTGGCAGAACTGTGGCGGAATGGGGCAGTTACCGCCTCCGCGGCCAGTGAAGCGCTGGGGATCTCCCGGCGTACCTTTATGAATCGTATCCAGGAACTGGCCTTCCCCTTGTAAAAATATAGCGCATTGTAACAAAATGAACAAAAATGAGTGGGATAAAAGTATAGATTTATCCCGCTCGCTGTTGGGCAGTTAGAGAGACCGTTTTTTAGTCTGTCTGCTGCTTTCACCCTTATAATCGGACGGTTTTTCCGGGCAGATAAGCAAAATCTGCTCGGAAATTTTATTTTGGGAGATGCGGGATAAAAGCATGGGTTTCTCCCACAGAAGGCGAGGTGTTCCCTGTGAATGGAAAAGCTTTGAACTTGCCCGACAGCGATAGCCTACAAACCCGTTTGCAGGCCCTGGCCCAAGAGGCTGTTTCTATCGTAATGGAGGCCGACCCCTCCCGCAGCAAGGAACTGCTGGGACTGTTTGTGGCAGACCTGTTTTCCCAAATGACAGAGCAAGAGCACAAGGAGGAACGCCGTCAACGTCAGGCAGAGGGTATCGCCGCCGCCAAGGCCAGGGGTGTCCGCTTCGGGAAGAGAACGAAACCCCTGCCGGAAAACTTCGAGGAAGTCCGCCACGCTTGGCGTAACAAAGAGCTGACCTTACAGGAAGCGGCTACGGCCTGCGGCATGGCGAAAACCACCTTTTACAACGCCGTAGAACGTGCCGAGCAAGCGGAAGGGAGGGCGGACGATGGCAAGAAAAAAGGCCGGGGACGGCCAGCTGACCCAGTACACCACCATCAAAGTCCGCCTTTATCCCACCCCGGAGCAGGCGGAGCTGTTTGAAAAAACCTTCGGTTGCTGCCGGTATATCTGGAATCAAATGCTGGCGGATCAGCAGCGGTTTTATCTTGAAACCGACGCTCACTTCATCCCAACTCCAGCGAAGTACAAAAAGGAAGCCCCTTTTTTGAAGGAAGTGGACAGTCAAGCGCTGATTCAAGAGCACAACAAGCTCTCCCAGGCGTTTCGAGTATTTTTCAAAAGCCCGGAGACTTTCGGGTATCCCAAATTCAAGAAGAAAAAGACTGATCGGGATTCCTTCACCGCCTGTAACCACGAGTTTGAATCCGGTCCTACCATTTACATCACAAAAGACGGTATCCGTATGACCAAAGCTGGGATCGTTAAGGCGAAGTTTTCTCGTCGCCCACAGGCTTGGTGGAAGCTGAAACGGATTACGGTAGACCGAACGAAAACGGGGAAATATTACTGCTCGATTTTATATGAAGTGCAGGCGAAGAAACCAAACCCGGTAACCCCCACCGAGGAAACCACCATCGGCCTAAAATACTCCATGGCCCATTTCTATGTGGCAGACAACGGCGGCATGGCCGACCCGCCCCACTGGCTGAGGCAATCTCAGGAAAAGCTGGCGAAGATTCAGCGGCGGCTGGACCGGATGGAACCGGGTTCCAAGAACTATCAGGGGATGGTACAAAAGTACCGCTTGCTTCATGAGCATATCGCCAATCAACGGCGCGACTTCATTCACAAAGAATCCAGCCGGATAGCCAACGACTGGGATGCTGTATGTGTACGGGCCGATGACTTACAGGCGATTGCCAGGGGGCCGGTGCGTGGGAATGTTTTAGAGTCCGGCTATGGGATTTTTAGAAACTATCTGCGCTACAAACTGGAGCGGCAGGGAAAAACCCTGCTTCTAGTAGACCGCTACGCCCCCACTTCGCGCAACACTCCCCAGCATCAACGGGAGATTTACGCCGCGAAAAACATCAAGGCCCTGGGCCTTGCCCAATATTTTGCTTGTCAGGAAGTGCGTGAAAGCGCCTGAATATACCACCCCGCTATATCGGTCGGGACGCCGATGAACGCCCATGATTCCCAAATGGGAGACTGGGAAACGAGAGGACGTGTGCGCACGTTCAAAGCCCTCCGGGGCGTCCCAAATATTATGACGATGTAAGACAGCTCAAAGGATGGGAGCCAAGGCAAAAGGAGTTTGCTATGTTGTTTTTGCAGATGAAGACCGGGGATTATCTGACCATTGGTGAGGATATCACCATCCAGTTTTTCCCCGACTCCAAGTCCAGGGTCCGGGTGGCGATCAAAGCCCCCAAGGACCTGTCTATTCTCCGCGGCGATGTCCGGGAGCGGACCGGAGGGGACCGCCCCAAAGGTCTGGTTGGCGATCCATTTCCGCCACCACAAACTCGAACAGAACCCCAGGAGTAACCCCTTGGTTTCATCCGGCTGACGAGTTGGTTGAAATGATATAGTCCCTGCAAGGCCTCCCGGCAGTCTGGCCAGATACCAGGAAACCTGCTCCACCCAGCGCTGGATGATAGGATTTGAAGGCGCGCCGTTCGCAAACCCCTAAATTTATTTTTGAAAGGATTCAAAATCATGAGGATTCAACACAACATAATGGCCATGTCGGCCTATCGCAACTACACCAACAACGTGTCTGCGATGAAGAAGAACCTGGAAAAGCTGTCCTCCGGCTACAAGATCAATCGCGCAGGCGATGACGCCGCCGGGCTGGCTATTTCTGAGAAGATGCGTGCCCAGATCACCGGTCTGGAGACCGCACAGAAGAACGCCAAGGACGGCATCTCCCTGGTGCAGACCGCTGAGGGCGCTCTGACTGAGGTCCATGATATGCTCAACCGTATGGTGGAGCTGGCTACTCAGTCTGCTAACGGCACTTATGACAATAACGTTGACCGTGCCCAGATGGAGAAGGAACTGAAGCAGTTGCGCTCCGAAATCGACCGTATCGCTGACAGCTCCAACTTCAACGGCATCAAGCTGTTTGATGGCTCTATGGAGGCTGCTACCACTGAGTACAAGGTTACCGGTGGCGCTGATCTGGGTATTCTAGCGAAAGCTGGTACAGTTGCTGGCACCAGCACCATTGTCCATGCCGACGGCCGCGATGCCGCCAAGACCTCCTTCTCTGTGGAATTAGAGGATGTATCCTTCGTTTCTACGGCTGCAGATGAGGTAGGTATCAGCGTTGGCGGCGTTCAGATCACTGCAGCAACTCAGGCTAACACGGCACTGAGCGGTGCTGATTTAGCTGCAGCTCTCGCTGCTAAAGATACTGGTACTGGTATTAAGATCGGCAATGTATCCTATAATGTAACAGCTGAGGGTTCCAAACTGGTCTTTACTATGACCGATGCCGCCTTCGACGAACTCAAGAATGATTCCACCAAGGCCGCCAGTTTTACTGGTAACTATGCTGTTACGTCGGTTGCGGGGGGCGCCGAACAAACCGGCAAGCTCAACGTAGCCACTCAGGTCATCACCGAGGGCGGTCCCGCGAAACTTGGTACCCTGGCCAACACTACCACCGCTGCCGGTATTGCTGCGACCGACATCGTAGACGGCAAGGCTATTACCGTTGGTGACACTACCTATGTGTTCACGGCCAATAAGGAAACCGCCGATGCTGTGAAGGCCGCTGGCGACAAGTTCAAGGCTGTAGATATTAGCCATCTTGTGGATGACAATGGCGCACTGGACAATACTAAGTCCGCCTCCGGCGATGCCCGCTCCGAAGCCCTCAGCCTCCTGACCGTGGCCGCCAAGGACAACGCCATGTTTACCGTGGGCCAGGGTGCTGACTACAAGCTGACCTTCCAGGAGAAGACCACCTATGATGGCGATGCTGATTTGACCACCAGAGACAACATCCAGAAGCAGATTCAGATGGGCACCTTCGAGAAAGTAACCAACACTCCCGCCAAGGGCGATGGTAAGGGCTTGGTGCTCCAAATTGGCGACACCGCTGAGAGCTTCAACCAGCTGAAGGTGAGTCTGGGCGATATGCACTGCTCCTCTCTGAAAGATGGAAACGGTGTTGCATTGGCTGACATCAGCATTGCCAATCAGGATGATGCCGCCATCGCTGTTGACGTCATCAAGGCCGCCATCAACCAGGTTTCTGACGTCCGTGGTACCCTGGGCGCAACCCAGAACCGTTTGGACCACACCATCAACAACCTGTCTGTCATGACCGAGAACATCCAGGACGCTGAGTCCACCATCCGCGATGTGGACGTGGCAGAGGAAATGATGGCTTACACCAAGAATAACATCCTGATCCAGTCCGCACAGGCCATGCTGGCTCAGGCCAACCAGGTGCCTCAGGGCGTGCTCCAGCTCCTCCAGTAAGAAGCTCTGCGAGTATCCTGACGCATCAGTCCAACAACGCAAACCGGGGGCGGGCGAAAGCCCGCCCCTGTGTTCTATCCTGGGGCTTGTGGGAAAGCCGCCCCCGGACGGTTTTCCCATGCGCCCCAGCACCAAAAGGAGAGAAGCACTATGACGAAACCTTTGCTGTCCATCGGTATCATATTCAAAAACGAGATCCGTTGTCTGGAACGATGCCTAAAATCCCTCCAACCCCTGCGGGATGCCATCCCCTGCGAAGTGGTCATGGCCGACACTGGGGCCGATGACGGAAGCCGGAACGTTGCGGAGCGGTACGCAGATCTTCTCCTGGACTTCCCCTGGATCGGCGACTTTTCTGCTGCCCGCAACGCAGTGATGGACCGCTGCTCTGGGAAGTGGTACATGAGTATCGACTGTGACGAGTGGGTAGACGAAAACATTGAGGGCTATGTGGCATTTTTGACCACAGACGAAAGTTTCGACTTCGCCTCTGTTGTCATCCGAAACTATGACACCATGGAGTTGGACAAGGGTGGCTCCTATTCTGACTTTCTGGCCACCCGGCTGGTCCGTATGTCCACCGGACTGCGCTATGAGGGGACGGTCCATGAACACTGGCCCTACCAGGGGGACCTGCGGACCATGATGCTTCGCGGGGCGGTGTTCCACCACGATGGGTATGTATACCAGAATGCCGAGATGCTCAAGGAGAAACAGGAGCGAAATATGGTGCTGCTGCGCAAGCAGCTGGAGGATGACCCGGACAATCTTATCATCCTGAACCAGTGTGTGGAATCCAGCGCTCACATGCCGGAGCAGGAGGGCTATCTGCGCCGCGCTCTGGTGGGGGTCGAAGAGAAATGGTCTCAGTGGGAGCTGTTCGGCGGGCCGATCTACCGTTATGCGGTGCGTCTAGCCATGCGGGACCAGCTGCCGGAGCTGGAGCAGTGGATCAAGGAAGCGGAGACGATGTTCCCGGACTCTATTTTTCTCCGGGTGGAGATCGCGTATTTCGCCTTTGGTCACTACTGGAATGTGGACAACTACGACGAAGCCATCCGCTGGGGAGAACGCTACCTGCAAGGGGTGGAGGATTACCGCGAAAACCGCTTTGATCTTGCCGACCTTTTGGCCAGTTCGCTGGATAAGACGGATTCCCATAGCTTCCTCAGTGTTGCCACGGTGTTGGCCTCTGGATACCTCCATGAGGATCAGCCGGAACGGTGCGCACAGCTGATGGCCCGTCTGGACCCAGTGGAGATGAACGCCAAGCAAATCGGGGACTGCGTGCAGAATTTTGGCCGTCTGCGCAGCGAGTTCGGATGGGATACCGATGCCCAAATGCTCCGCTTCTGGGAACGATTGGCCGAGCCTGTTCCAGATAAAGAGCAGGCAGAACAGCGGCGCACGCCCTTCCTTCAAATGGGTTCTGTTATGTTCCGGCGGGATTATCGGGAGAAAGAACTGGCTGGAGCGAAGTTTCAACGCCCTGCTTATACCGCGTTTCTGCCCTTAGAAGGCAAGTGCCCTTTGGGGGATGCCGCTGTTATCCTGGAGACGTCGGACGTTCCTATTATAGAGGAGAAATTGAGAGGCGTGGAACACTGGGCAGAAGTGCCAGTTCAAGCCTTATCCCATGCCTTAGCGTGCGGCGTCCGCTTTCCTCTGCCGTTGAATATCGAGGAAATGGACAGCTTGTCATCCCGCTTGGCTGTGGACCAGGAGCATTTCTTCCCCCTGGTCCTGCATCTGGCAGAAGGTTTGGATGCGGAAAACTGGCCGCAGCTGGTTTGGGTCCGTGGGCTGGCAATGTCCGCTGTGCGAAGCTATCCCTGGGAGAGCAAGGAACAGGATGAGGAGCAAGGGATGGCGATTGCCCGAACATTTGCCCATACGGAGCGGGTGTTTTTGTCCCGCTGTTACAGCGCGAATTGTTTGCAGGAAGAGCACCTTTTTGTTTTGCCGCCGCTGCATCGATTTGGATGGTATTGTGCTCAGGCTTTTGACGCATTGGAACAAGGGAACGCTGTGGAATATGTACGCTTATTGCGTGCTGGACTAGATGCCTGCGAAGGAATGACGAACATGGTGGAGTTCTTGGCAGACCACACCGCCGAAGTCCAACAGTTGATGACCCCGCCGGAGCTGAAAGTTTTGGCGGATCAAATCCGGGTGATCCTGGCCCGCTTCTCTCCCGACGACCCAGCGGTGGCTGCGTTGAAGCAAAGCGAGGCATATCAAAAGGTAGCCCACCTCATCGAAGGAATGGCGGTCCCGGTCTGGGGCGGCTTGACGCAATAAGAGAAAGGACAGCTGCAAATGAGATATTCCATGCTCGTTTATATGAGCAAAATGGGCAAGACACTGCTAGAAGCCGCGCAATACCTGCGCACTGCCCCGGAGGATGCCCTGCGGGCTGAGATCGTGGAGAGCGGACGTCAGATGCTGGCGCAGATCCGGGAGGTTTTGGAGGGGCATCGTGATGATCTGCACTCTGAGGCCCCGCTGGTGCAGCTTTCCGAGATTGAAGGTTCGTGGGAAGGCGTGGGCGAAGGGTTGGAATCCCAACTTGAGCAGTTCGTTCAGAGCTTGCCAGAACAGGTCTCCTATCAGGTGCGGGCTGTTTTCTTTGCCGAGCTGGGCGAAAAATGGGACGCGATGGAAAGCGTTTACGAGTTTATGCGGGACGATCCGAGATTTGACCCTGTGGTCGTTCGTACCCCGGTAGGCCGAGTGGTGGAGCGGGACGGTAAGCGGGAGCAGGAGATCATCTATAAAGACTTTCTCACGCCTATGGGTGTCCCTTCTCTTGACTACGACCAGTATAACATTGAGGAAGATTGCCCGGAGTTGGCCTTTATCAGCCAGCCCTATGAGAGCTGTACTTTGGAGCAGTTCTGGCCGGAGTATATCGCAAAGCATAGCCGACTCGTCTATGCGAACTACGGTGTCCTTGGCCCCGTTTTTGAGGATTCCGCACTGCCGTTGTGCAAACTCCCGGTGTATCGATATGCGTGGAAGGTACTCGGCGCATCTGAACGGCATTATCGCTATTATCGGAAATACGCCGAAAATGGTGGTGGGAATATGTTGGTAACGGGTATCCCTAAATTTGATCCCATTGTTCGCTTAAATACGCATCCCTTGACTGTGCCGGAAAGCTGGGAACCGGCCCTTCATGGGAGGCGCGTTATACTATGGAATACTTGGTATGATCCATCGCGCTCTTCCTTTTCGTATTTTGACGAGATTGTTGACTGGCTCCAAGTGCATGATGATTGTGCGGTAATCTGGCGACCGCATCCGATGATGGACACTGTGACTAAATTGTATTATCCACCAGAAGTTTATGTGAAACTGCAAAAGAATATCGAGCGGGCAAAGAACACACCGAACATGGTTTATGATGAGCAAGTTTCTTATGAGACAGCGTTTTCTTGCTCCAACGCAATGATTTCTGATTATAGTTCCCTCATGTTCCAGTATCTTTTGTTGGACAAGCCGACCCTTTGGATGAAGCATAAGGGTGTGTACGGTCCGTTTGACGGGCGTATGTTAGATAACGAGTATATTATTGATTGGCGATGGATGGAGGAAGCAGAAAGCATCGAAGGTGTGCTTGACTTCTTGGAGCGAAGCAGGAAAGGCCTCGACCAGAAGGCGGATATACGGCGAAAGATGCTCCAACGGGACCTTCCCCTGGCCGATGGCCGATGTGGGGAGCGGATTTGTGATGCGCTGTGGGACATCATGCACAGGGAAGATTTACGTCAATAGCTTACGGGGAGGGATACATCGTGATAATCGGGTATACAACGGGGGTTTATGACCTGTTCCATATTGGACATCTGAACTTGCTGAAAAATGCAAAAGGTATGTGTGATAAACTGATTGTTGGCGTAACAGTTGATGAATTGGTGACCTATAAGGGGAAACACGCGATTATTCCCTTTGAGGATCGAATCGAGATCATTCGCAGCATCAAGTATGTGGATGCTGCAATCCCGCAGCGAGATATGGATAAAGCAGGAATGTGCAAGAAACTTGGGGCAGAGCTTCTCTTTGTCGGAGATGACTGGTATGGAACAGAAAAGTGGAGAAGTTATGAAGCAGAGCTTGCGCAATGTGGGATCAGAGTGGTCTATTTCCCTTATACGCAAGGGATCTCATCTACGATTATCGAACATACACTGGACAGCGCCTACAAAGCAGGGATGGGGGAACAGGCCGCCCGCTGAATCAGAGCGGATACACTGACACAGGAAGGATTGATAGATTATCATGAAAATCATTATGTTCGGCGCAGGTGCTTCTGCTCGTATGCTATATGATGAACTCTGCAAAACACATGAAATCGTTGCATTTGCAGACAATGATCCCCAAAAGTGGGGAAAAGAACTGCACGGACTCAAGATCTATGCGCCGCAAGAGTGTTTGCAAGCGGTTCAATATGATCGGATTGTGGTGTCGGCCTTTTGTGGGCTCAAGGAAATCCGACAGCAATGCCTAGAACTTGGTGTGCCTGAGGAGAAAATCATAACAACCTTCTTTGAATCCTCCCAAGAATCGCGAAAAATATTTTTGAAAAACCTTGCTCCACTGCTTTCCGAATATGAGCAGGAAGCGGATGTAGCTGAGGCTGGCGTTTATCGGGGAGAGTTTGCGCGATGGATCAATTTCTACTTCCCGAATCGAACACTGCATCTCTTTGATACCTTTGAGGGCTTTCAGGAGAGGGATTTGGTTGTGGAACGTGAAGGGGCTTTTTCCGAGGAAGGGGTCGGACATTTTTCAGATACCTCGGTTGATTTGGTCATGGAACAGATGCCCTACCCGAAGCAGTGCCAAGTTCATAAAGGTTATTTTCCGGATACTGCGCAGGGGTTGGAGCGAAGGTTTTGCTTTGTAAATCTTGATATGGATTTGTATCTTCCAATTTACAATGGACTGCGGCTCTTTCAGAACAGGATGACACCGAACGGGGTTATTCTGGTCCACGATTATTTTTCTTCTGGATACAAAGGAGCAAAGGCAGCAGTGGAACAATTCCTTAGCGAGTGTGGTGGCGAGATCCAAAAATATCCCATTGGCGACGATGCAAGTATTCTGTTGACAGGACGCTGGAAGCAGGAATCGCCATGAAATACTTCAGGAGAGTGATCCAGTCATGCGTGGGAAAGAAGAACATGGAACGGTAAAGATGACCAGCCAAGGGTTGGTCATCCCCGCTTTGACCGTGATTGTTGGACAGGCCTGTTCGTTGAAATGTAAACATTGTACCAATTTCTCGCCCTTTGCGCCTAGCCCAACAAAACGATATCCATTCAAAAAAATTTGCGATGACTTGGACGTCATATTTCAATCGGTATATCGCCTAGAGAAGATACAGGTACAAGGCGGTGAACCTTTCTTGTACCCAGAACTCCCTGAATTGTTGGAGTTTATCCGAAGCAGTGAAAAGGTTGATCTTCTTACTGTAGCGACAAATGGAACGATTCTTCCAAATGAAAAAGTTTTTGAATCGATGCAGCAGAACCGAGTTAGGGTTCGCATCAGTAACTACCCAAACGTACCAGACAAAACAGTTTCTCAATTTCTGGAGAAACTAAAGGAATATGACCTGGACATTTGGATTTATGATTTTGCGTCCGATGACTCCATGTGGTATGACATGGGTGGAATAACGGAAGCGCCCTCGGATTCAAGTGACGAGGCTGTGCAGCGGCGCTTTCTCAGCTGTCCATTCCATGACTGTTTTACATTGGAAAATGGAAAGATCAGCCGTTGTGGCCGTGCAGTTATGGCAGGGCTGTTGCAAAACTTTATCGCTGGGGAACACGACCTACTCCCTGTGGCCCTTGCTGATGATTTTACGGAAAAACTTTGGAAGTATTTAGACCTCCCCATTTATATGGAGGCTTGCCGTCATTGCTTCGGAACAGAAAGAGGCAAGGTTATCCCGGCACAACAGTTGGGAGAATAAATCGTGTAATTATAAGGATGGATTAATATGGTTGATAAGAAGTACTGCATGAGTTCCTATTTGGCGTTTCGGTTCATTGAGGATAGCAGTAAGGATTTTTTTGAAGGGATGCATCATACTATGATGCCGTCTTTTGATTCCAATAACAAGCGGATCGTAGCTTCCGCAACTGAAATTGATGAGGCCATAAAAAATGTGTTTTCTTCGCTCAAAGGGAAGCGGCTTGGAATACTGCTGTCTGGCGGCATGGATTCTGCGATTTTGGCATCTTATATGCGGGGCTGTGATGCATATACCTTTCGTTTCGAAAATGGGACCTATCAAAGCAAAGAACTGCGTCGAGCTGAGTACTACGCATATCATGAGGGACTGAACCTACATTATGTAGATATTAACTGGAATGATACAGTGGCACCTCACCTAGATGCAATACTTCAGGCCAAGGGTGCGCCGGTCCATTCTATTGAACCTCAAATCCTACAAGCTGCTCTTCAGGCTAAGCAAGATGGCATTTCAATGATGGTGATAGGCGAGAGCAGCGACCTCATTTTTGGTGGGATGGATCAACTTCTTTCTCGCGACTGGACTGTTGAAGAGTTTATGCAGCGGTATATCTTTACGCAACCTTCTGATGTCTTGGTTGATCCGGAAGATATGAGTTACCTGTTTGAACGATTTCGTTGTCAGGGTGATAAAATTGACTTTTTACAGTTCATGGATCATGTATTTTCTGTTGAAAGCTCAAACTCTTATTTTAATGCATTGCAGACTGCAGGGATGGAATATATTGACCCCTACGCCAATCTAAAGATGGACAAGCCTTTGGATCTATTCCGTATTCGTAATGGTGAGCCTAAGTATCTGATTCGTGAACTTTTCTCCATGAAATATCCCGATATCCCCATACCGGATAAAATACCTATGCCCCGCCCTGTGGATTTTTATTTTAAAAATTGGACTGGGCCAGTTCGCCATGAGTTCAAGCGTGGCTTAGATATGAGGAATTTTACCGGGAATCAAAAATGGCAGTTGTATTGTTTGGAGCGTTTTCTTGATTTGTATGAGCCAGAAAAAATGTAAGATAGCGAGGGAGGTTCCTGAAGATGGAAAACGAGCGTATGTTGTCCCAATTAGCCGCCCAGTTTTTCTCCCGTAACTACGACTACCTCTGGCTTCGCACGATGTTGGAGCAGGCCGGAAGCACGAAAACACCAAGCTCCACCCTGATCACCGGTTCTTCCCACGCGCTCAATGGAATCAAGGAGAGTTGTTGGAAGAACGCTTTCAACTGCTCCATGCACTCCCAGGATCTCTACTACGATTTCCAGTGTGCCCGCCGTGTGTTGCACACTGCGCCCAAAGGTCACTTTATCCGCTGTTTTATCATCATGGGGTACTACATAGCCTATCAGGACCTATCCCGGAGCAAGGTATCGCGGGAGACGATGATCGCCAATGTTTATTACCCGATTTTTCAAGATGCCCATCATTGGAATATACCATCCCATAGGGACCTATGGGATGGGTTCGGGGATATCCCCGAACCCATAAAGGTCCTCTGTGAACAGGCAGCGGTGCAGAAGCTACTGGAATACGGCACTTATTATTCGGAAATTCGTCCCAGAGGAACGCTGTTTGACTTGAAAGGACGCACCTGGGCACAGGTATCGGAAAGAGAACGGCTTGCGATGGGACAGATTCGGACAGCGGATCACAACAAGATATTCCAACATAAAGAGAGCTTTGAGGAGAACAAACAGATCTTAGGGGAGTTCGTCCGCTTCTTGTATGGCCACGACGTACAACCCATCGTGGTCATCACGCCGTTTTCCCCAGAGTACAATCGCTTCGTTTTGCCGCAGATGAAGGATGGAGTGCTGGAACTGTTGGACAGTGTACCGTTGGATATCCACTATGTGGACTTTAATCAGGCGCTGGATTTATTTGACCCCACGGATTTTATGGATACGGATCATTTGAGTGAGAAAGGGGCAGAAAAGGTTAGCGGTATCTTAGTGGAAATGTTTGGCGCGTGAGTTTCTTTAGGAATAGACATTGCATATAAAAGGAGTCAATTAAGTAAGATTTGTTGATTGGTTGGTTAAAAAAGTATATTGGGGTCTATCCCGTAAGCAGTACGGATGACTGATACTTCTCTATGGCTTTGAAAGTATGCCAACGGTTTTTTAGGACATCGATAATCTCGTTTTTCTCCTCAAACTTCTTGTGTAACATACGGCTTTCTGCTTCCAACTCACGCAGACATTTGACCTCCCGGTTTTACCGGTCAACCTGTCCTGGAGATGGAGCCCCTGCGGCTTTGAGCCAGTTGCGTAGGATGTCGCTGCATGCCAATCTCCTTTGCCACCTCCCGGCTTGAACGGCCTTGCTACGTGACCATGCGGAAGGAGCCAGGGCAACAAAAGCAGCGACGAAAGAGATTGTGAATAGCTGAATCGTTCGGTGAGGCTGGCTATCCTGTTAGGAACCGAAAAAAGATTTGAGGTCGGTTCGCACATACTGTATGTAAATGGCTCTTACCGTGGAGATACGTCAATCGGGAAGTTAATGCATGGTTCTCCTGCGCAGAACGCAGTGGATATGTACTATGGGACACCGGCAGACAGGGTGAGATTTTTCAAAGAGAGCAAGGAGGGAATCGAAATCATGTGCTGGGTTACGGAAGATATGAGAAGTCAAACAACTGAACGCTGATAGAAACGCATAGGTAGAGTTACATAGCCTGGAATCTAAAACGTTTTCTGGCTCTATTTTGTGTCCTAAATATAATTTCCGAATGTGATTAAAATCCTATGCACAACTCCACTGGGGAGCTTCTGTGGAACTTGCTATGCTGCTTGTTGGAAATCTCCCATAGTGGGTATTACGCATGGATACACCGCAAGGATTCAACACGTAAACAGTATGACCAGATGCTCAGACGTCAGCTTCTGACAAGGACTTATGCACCAAGCAAGTCGTCGGCTATGCCTTCTCTTCTCGCATCGACACCGACCTGACCCTGTCCACGCTCAATATAGCTATACAGATATAAGAGGTCCAGATATCGAATGAATTTCGATGTTTGGACCTCTTGATATAGTCTAAAAAACAGTATATAATACAAAAATAGAAAAAACTATCTGGACATTTTGTCTAAATATGGTATAATATCATTGAAAATGTCGGGTAATTTCGAAGTGTTTTGCTATATACTTACAAAAAACCATCTCTTGTGAACAATCTAAACTGCTCGTGAGAGATGACAGAGAGGTTGCTTTCCATTGAATGAGCAGTTTATTCATTAGCTATTTATATACAGACTACTATCGATTTGGCAATAAATTTTATGTTCCATGTTGAAAAACGGTATAATGCTGTGATTGACAGACGGTTTTAAGCGCTTTCCCAATATTTCTGTGGGATAAGTTTCGAGACTATGGAAACTGATATACAGATTTGTATCTTTTTTCTCAACATGACCGGCCTGTGCCGAGAAAAAGACGCAGGATCAACACCGCACGTTACAGTGCGGTGTTTTCTTTTACCCGAAGATATGTGTCTTGACACCAATCAAGATATATGTTACACTTTCAGACTGTCAAGACAAATGTCAAAACCGTGCTCCCACCGGGGCACCAGAGTGAGGATAACTATGAATCAAAGCTATGATGTTGTCATCGTCGGCTCCGGGGCTGCCGGGCTGTACTGTGCGCTACATTTGACAGAACAACTGAATATTTGCATCATCACAAAACAGAAAGCGGAGGAATCCGACTCCTATTTGGCCCAGGGCGGCATGTGCGTGTTGCGGGGGGAGCAGGATTACACGGACTATTTTGAGGATACCCTCCGGGCCGGGCACTATGAAAACGACCCCGACGCGGTGGAGCTGATGATCCGCAGCTCCAACCAGGTGGCCCGCGACCTGCTGCGCCTGGGGGTGCGCTTTGCCCGCCGTCCCGACGGCGCCCTGGACTACACCAGGGAGGGGGCCCACTCCCGCCCCCGCATCCTGTTCCATGAGGACATCACCGGGCAGGAGATCGTCACCGCCCTGCTGAAGCAGGTCCGGGCCCGGCCCAACATCACCATCCTGGAACACACCACCATGCTGGACCTGGTGGCCCAGGACAATGTCTGCGGCGGGGTGATCGTGTGTGGGGAGGAGGGGGAACCCTACTTCATCGAAGCCAATGACGTGGTGCTGGCCTGCGGTGGCCTGGGAGGACTGTATCAAAACTCCACCAACTTCCCCCACATCACCGGGGATGCTCTGGCCATCGCCCTGCGCCATCAGATCGCGGTGAAGCATCTGGACTACATCCAAATCCACCCCACCACCCTGTATTCCCAAAAGCCCGGCAGGCGTTTCCTCATCTCCGAATCTGTGCGGGGAGAGGGGGCCATTCTCACGGATAAAGAGGGGAAGCGCTTCACCAATGAGCTCCAGCCGCGGGACCTGCTGAGCAAGGCCATCTGGAAGCAGATGGAGCTGGACCAGACGGACCACGTGTGGGAGGACCTGCGCCCCATTGGGGAGGAACAGATTTTGGAGCATTTCCCCAACATCTATCACCACTGCTTAGAAGAGGGCTACGACGTACTCCGGGAGCCCATCCCGGTGGTGCCTGCCCAGCACTATCTGATGGGTGGCATCCAGGTGGACTCCGCCAGCCGCAGTTCCATGGAACGCCTCTACGCCTGCGGGGAGACCAGCTGCAATGGCGTCCACGGAAAGAACCGCCTGGCCAGCAACTCCCTGCTGGAGTCCTTGGTGTTTGCCCAGCGGGCTGCGGAGGATATCCTCTTCCGGGCCGACCCTCCCGCCCACCCCGCCTGCCAGATCCAGTGGGAGCAGTATCAGGACAGGGAAGCCCTGCTGGACAGTTACAAAGCGGGGGTTTTGCACGAGATCGAAAGGAGCCAAGGGGATGCTTAACGAAATTTCTATGAAACTCAACGCCGACCAGCTCATTCAGATGGCCCTGCGGGAGGACATCAGTTGGGAGGACGTCTCCACCAACGCCGTCATGCCCCAGGCCAAGGCCGGGGCGGTGGACTTGATTTGCAAGCAGGACGGGATCATCGCCGGGCTCCCGGTCTATGCACGGGTGTTCCAGCTTCTGGACCCGGAGACGGTGGTGGAGTTCCACTGCCAGGATGGGGACCCGGTGAAGAAGGGACAGCTGTTGGCTGTGGTACGGGGAGACATCCGGGTGCTGCTCTCCGGGGAGCGGGTGGCGCTGAACTATTTGCAGCGGATGAGCGGCATTGCCAGCTATACCCATGCAGTGGCGCAGCTTCTATCCGGGAGCAAGACCACCCTGTTGGACACCCGGAAGACCACCCCCAACTGCCGCATCTTTGAAAAGTACGCCGTCCGCATCGGCGGCGGCAGCAACCATCGCTATAACCTCTCTGACGGGGTGATGCTGAAGGACAACCACATCAACGCCGCCGGGGGTATCTCCCAGGCCATCCGTATGGCCAAGGACTACGCGCCCTTCGTGCGAAAGATCGAGGTGGAGACGGAGACCTTGGAGCAGGTACAGGAGGCCGTGGAGGCCGGGGCGGATATCATCATGCTGGACAACATGACCCCAGAGACCATGGAGAAAGCCATCGCCCTCATCGGCGGCCGGGCGGAGACCGAGTGCTCCGGGAACGTCACCAGGGAAAACATTGCGCGGCTGGTGGACCTGGGGGTGGATTACATCTCCAGCGGTGCCCTGACCCACTCCGCCCCCATCTTGGACATCTCCATGAAGAACCTGCGCGCTGAGTGAGCTGAGTGAAAGGAGTTTTTTCTTTGAACGTAATCGATCGCCGGAAGCAGATCCTTGGCATTTTGGAGCGGGAGACGGAACCGGTTACCGCCAGTGAGCTGGCCGCCCAGTTTCACGTCAGCCGCCAAGTCATCGTGCAGGACATCGCCGTCATCCGGGCCCAGACGCCGGAGATCATCTCCACCTGCCGGGGCTATCTCATGGGCCAGCGGGACGCCTGCGCACGGGAGATCAAGGTCTGTCATAAGGAAAATGATATGGTCCGGGAGCTGAAAACCATTGTGGATTCCGGCGGGCGGGTGAAGAACGTCAGCATCAAGCACCGGGTCTATGGCCGCATCACGGCCCCCATGGACATCTCCTCCCACAAGGACATCGAGGAATTCGTGGCGCTGTTGCAGGACGGGACCTCCACCCTCCTGAGCAATGCCACCGCCGGTTACCACTATCATCTGGTGGAAGCCGCCAATCCGAAACGGCTGGATGCCATTGAGGAAAAGCTGGGGGAGGCGGGGCTGCTGGCCCCCTTCCGCGCCTGGGAAAAGAAAGGATGAACCATCAATGAAGGTACAGGAATTACAGGCGGAAATCCTCCGCCTGAAGCAGGAGAAGGATGTGTGCATCCTGGCCCACGCCTACCAGAGCGAGCCCATTTTGGAGGTGGCGGACTACGTAGGGGACTCCTACGGCTTGAGCGTCCAGGCGGAGAAGGACCCCCACCAGACCATCCTGATGTGCGGGGTGCGTTTCATGGCGGAGACCTGCAAGCTTCTCTCCCCCCAAAAGCGGGTGTTTTTGCCCAACCCCCTGGCGGGCTGCCCCATGGCAGAGCAGTTAGAGGTGGCGGAGTTGGAGAAGCTGAAACAGCAGTATCCGGGCTACGCGGTGGCCGCCTACATCAACACCACCTCCGCCCTAAAGGCCCACTGCGACGTGTGCGTCACCTCTTCCTCCGCGGTGCAGGTGTGCAAGGCTATGCCGGAGGAGAACATCCTGTTCATCCCGGACCCCAACCTGGGGCGGTATGTGGCCCAGCAGCTGCCGGAGAAACACTTTGCCTTCTGGCACGGCGGCTGCCCCCATCACGCCGCCATGGGCCGGGAGGATGTGGACCGGGCCAAGGCCCTGCACCCGGCGGCGCTGTTGCTGGTCCACCCGGAATGCGGCCCGGAGGTGGTGGCTCCGGCGGACTTTGTGGGCTCCACCACGGCCATCATGGACTTTGCCAAGCAGTCTGAGGCGGAGGAATTCATCATCGGCACAGAGATCAGCATTGTGGAGCACCTGCAATATGCCTGCCCGGAGAAGCGCTTCTACCCTCTCTCGTCCCGGCTGACCTGCCCGGATATGCGCATCACCACCCTGGAGGATGTCTATCGCTGTATCCAGGGGACCGGCGGCGAGGAGATCCAACTGTCCGACGACGTGATGTCCGGCGCCAGCCGGTGTATCCGCCGGATGATCGAATTGGGGAACTGACCGGATATCTTGATGAAAATAGAAACCGCCCAGCGGAGCCTAGTTGGCTGCGCTGGGCGGTTCTGCGTCTGGATCTGAGATGTCGATGCTGACCCCGTTCACCTCCACACCGCTGTCGGCGGGGATGAGGATGTATTTTCGTCCCTGGATGATGCGGGTCTCCACCAGGTAACTGCTCTCCGGGTCCACGATGACCTTCACCTCCGGGGTGGAGAGCTGGAACTTCTTGCTGTCGATGAGGTTGGCGGGGCTCAGGGCCGCCCCGGCACCAAACTCCTGGTCGCAGTAGAGCTTGAACTCACTGACCTGGCTCTGGGCCACCCCGCAGTTTTGCAGCACCCGGCTCACCTCGTCCACAGATACCCCTAAAGGCTCCGGGTCCTTGCTTTCCTTGTGCTGCTGGATGCGCTCCCGCAACTGCTCATGGACCGCCTGCACCACCTCATAGCTGCAAGCCTCCCCCAAAGCCTCCCCTAGTGCGGACTGAAAGGCCTCCTTCTGCTGGGCGGCGGACATGGGGGCTTCCGTGTGGAAGAGCCCGTCAATCAACTCCTGGTGGAGCTCGTCGGGGTTGCGGGCATAGTACAGGGCATTGTAAAGATTGGCGGCCCGGTCGTCAAAGGCGGGGAAGAGGAAGCCCAACTCCGGGGGCGACACCACCTGCCCCGTGGTGCGGTTGTGGAATTCCCGCTCCTTGGCGCAGTAGCTCAACTGGGGCTTGGCGTCCTTCACCGGGCAGATGCAGCAGACGACGTAGGAGAACACCTGGTCCGAGGCGTCGGCCTGGAGGCTGTCGTCGTGGCCCCGGTAGGGCACGTCATAGCGGTCGTGGGCCAGGAGGATGAGATAGTTGCTGTCCTCCATGTTCAGGGTCTCGATGACCTTGCGGTAAAACTGCTGCCGCACCTCCGGGTCTTGGAGTTCCGAGTCCCGCAGGGCGGAGAGGAGGCGGTGCTCGTCGCTGTCCATGACCTGTTGGGTGGTGAACACAATGTCCACCAGATTCTTGCCCAGGGCCCCGGAGAGGGCTTTTTTCAAAAAACCCAGGTATTTTTCCGCCTCCTCCTGGGTGGCGATGCCCAGGGACACATCCAGCTCCGAGATGATTTCCCGGCCGCCGTTGACGTAGCAGCCATAGACCCGGCTGATGCCGCTTTTTTCCGGACGGAAGCGGCGGCGCAGTTCACTGATTTCTTTTTGATTCATAGGTACCTCAAGCGTTGGAAAGATTGGCCGTGTTCCGGCCCAGTGGGCACTATTATACGCCGAAATGGAGGGAAGGGCAAGGGGGAATGGGGCCGGTGCCTTAGGTCAACTCATCCCGCATGGCATCGATGATATTCTCCTTCTTCAACTGGCGCACCGCGTACAGCATGGTGATGAACACCACCAGGAACACCGCGCCAATGCTGATGGCCACGCTGGCCCAGGGGAGCTGGAAGCTGAGGTCATCGGCGCCTCCGGCAGTGAAGAACCAGTAGATGACCCAGGAGAGCAGCAGAGAGAGGGGAATGCCCAAGAGCAGGGCCCGCAGGCCATAGAAGAAGCATTCAAAATTCATCATCTTTTGGAAATCCCCCTCTGCCATGCCCACCGAGCGGAGCATGGCCAGCTCCCGCCGCCGGAGCTTGATGTTGGTGGAGATGGTGTTGAACACGTTGGCCACGGCGATGAGGGAGATCATCACGATAAAGACGTAGGCGAACACGTTGGCAATGAACATCATGCTTTGATTGGTCTCGATGGCCTTGTCCAGGTTCAGCAGCAGGTAGTTGCTGCGGATGCCCTGGTCCATCACCAGGGCTTGGAGGGCCTTGGTGGACTGGGCGGGGGTGTCGGAGCAGTAGGTGAGCCCTTTGGCGCTGGCCTGGGCGTCCGGGGGGACCAGCTGGGCCTTTTGGGAGAGGGGAGCCACGGCGGTCATGATGTAGCCCTCTTGGATGATAGGACTGCTGCTCAAGGTACCGGGGCTGTCCGGCAGAAGGAAATTTTGCAGATCCAGGGTCATCGTGGGCCCCTCCGCCCCCTCTGGGGCCGACTGGGTGATGGGGGAGAGCGGGAGTGTCAGGGAGGAGACCGTGAACAGGTCGGGAAATTCCTCCGGGGCCAGGATGCGGTTCAGCTGGGGATTCCTCTTGGCGATGGTCAGGAGCTTGCCGCTCTCCCCGGTATAGTCCCCGGCGGACAGGTTGTTTTCCAACAAAAGCTGCTGGAAGCTCTGGTCGTCCAGGAAAAGGAGAAAGAGAATCAGCTGGCCGTCCTGGGCGGCATCTTCGCTGGCTAGGTAGTCCGGGGAAAGGAGCTGGGGGTCCAGGTGGATGGCGCAGGGGACCATTTCCTCATAGCTGGCGCTGGTGATGCCCTGGACGCTTTTGGTGGCGTCCAGGAGGGACAGCAATTCCTGCTGGTCCATATCCTCCGCCACAGTGAGGCTGATGTCGAAGGAGGTGGCTACGTTGGCCATTTCCGAGGCCTGTTTCAAGTCCTGGGCAAAGGCGCTGGTGGAAATGAACAGCACCACGCTGAGGACTAAGGAGAGGATAATGCTGCGGTAACGCTTCTTGTTCCGCTTGAAATTTTTTAGGGCCAGGTCCCCTTCCAAGCCGTAGAGCCGCTGGAACAGGCGGGAGGTGCGCATGGCCGTGGCCTCCACCTTTAACTCTCCGGTCTGGCGGA
This sequence comes from uncultured Oscillospiraceae bacterium, assembly GCA_910578575.1. Classification (GTDB taxonomy): domain Bacteria; phylum Bacillota; class Clostridia; order Oscillospirales; family Oscillospiraceae; genus Evtepia. The sequence goes on along the minus strand of CAJTQP010000006.1, from coordinate 21,186 downwards.
TGCAGTCCATGACTGGGGTGTTGGAGGCTTTCCGGGCGGGGACATAGGCGGAGAGTAGGATGGTGAGCAGGCTCACCAGAGCCGCCAACGCCAGCACCGGGGGAGCGGGGACTAGGGTGAGGTCCACGCCCTCATACATAAAGCTCTCAAAATGCTCCGCCACCAGCAGCAAGACCCCCTCCATGGCCGCCAGCCCCAGGAGGATTCCTAGGGGGATGCCCACTATGCCGATACACAGGCCCTCGAAGAGGACGGAGCTGCGCAGCTGCTTGGCGGTGGCCCCCACGGACATGAGGATACCCAGTTGATGGGTGCGCTCGTTGAGGGAGATGCTGAAGGCGTTGTGGATGAGAAAGACGGAGCCCAGCATGATGATGGCCAGGACCACGCCCCCCACGGCCAGGAGCAGGGAGGTGAAGAGCTTGTCGTTGGACAGGCCCATGAAGCGCAGGACCTCGTCGTTCTGGATGACGTGCTGGCCCTGGGCGGCCCGGTCCAGGTAGCCGTGGAGCCCATAGGGCTGCTGGAGGGTGAGGAACACGGAGCAGTTGTCGGAGAGGGGGGCGTGATCCGCCGTGGTGATGAGGGGATAGCCGGGGGCGCTGCGCAGGTAGCTGGGGGTGCGGCAAAGCCCCACCACGGTGTAGCTGTGGGTTGCCTGGGGCAGGAACTGCTCCTCCTCCTGATAGGCGGTGTAATTGCCAAGGCCCTGGCCGTCCAGGCTGCGGCTGCCAGTGGAGAGGCTGAGGGTATCCCCCACGGACAGATGGAGGGCGCCATCGGTCATGGCGGCAGCGGAGACCACCACTTCCCCACTGTTTTCCGGCAGACGTCCGGCAATGAGCTGGATGGGCAGATCGGCAAAGGCCGTTTGGTCATAACCGCAGAGGATGAGGTAGGGCTTTTTGGGGTTCTGGGGAGCTTCCAGCGGGGCCACCCCCAGATTTTCCAGGACGGCGGTCTGGGAGATCTCTGGGTCCCTGCTGCGCGCCTGGGCGAAGTCGGCAGGGACGTCAAGAAAGGCTGCATGCCAGCCGCCGTACTCCACCGCCGCACCCTCGGCCATGTAGCGCAGTAGGGAGACGCCGAAGGTACACACCGCCGTAATCATGGCGGCGGAGAGTATCACACCCAGGATGGTGACAAAGGTGCGGCCTGGGCTCTTGCGCAGGCCCTGAAAGGCCACTTTATGAAAGACATTCATCTGGGGAGCACCTGCCTTTCGTCCCGGACCACCCGGCCGTCGGAGACGGTGAGGATGCGGTCCGCCTGGAGAGCGATGTTCTCGTCGTGGGTGACCAGGAGCAGGGTTTGCCGGTAGCGCCGCTGGCTCTCCTTCAACAGGCGAAGGATCTCATGGCTGTTGCGGCTGTCCAGGCTGCCGGTGGGCTCGTCGGCCAGCATCACCGCTGGGGCGTTCATCAGGGCCCGGCCGATGGCCACCCGCTGCTGTTGGCCTCCGGAGAGCTGGTTGGGCAGGTGGGTCCGGCGGTCCTGAAGCCCCAGGAGCTGCAACAGGTCCTCCAGGCGCTCCCGGTTTACCCGGCGGCGGTCCATGAGGATGGGCAGGGTGATGTTCTCCACCACGTTCAGGGTGGGGATGAGGTTGTGGAACTGGTAGATCATCCCCACCTGCCGCCGGCGGAAGATGGCCAGCTTTTCCTTGCTCTGGGCATAGACGTCCTGGCCGTCCAGATACACCTTCCCACTGGTGGGGATATCCACCCCGCCGATGATGTGGAGCAGGGTGGACTTGCCAGAGCCGGAGGAGCCGATGATGGCGGTGAACTCCCCCTTGTTGACGCTGAGGGTCACGTGGTCTAAGGCTGTGACCTGGTTTCCCTCCTGGCCATAGACCTTGCACAGGTTTTCCACACGTAAAAATTCCATGATATGAGCCTCCTTTTCGTTGGGTCTGCCCATATACTACAGGATTTCCCTGACATCTCCGTGACGTTTCGGTGAGAGAACCGTCACTTTAGGGGTCCTTGGGGAAACGAATGAGGAAGAGCGCACCCCCTTGGGGATGGTTCTTGGCGGTGATGGTGGCCCCCTGGCGGGTGAGGATGGTTTTGCTCAGGGCCAGGCCGATGCCATAGCCGGTGGCCCCGGCATCCTTGCCCCGGTAGAAGCGTTCAAAGAGGAAGGGCAAGTCCTCCGGGGAGATGCCCTGGCCGCTGTCGTGGAGGGTGAGCTGGGTATAGAGCAGGGTGTCTTGGCAGGCGATGTGGAGGGCCCCGTGCTCCCCGGCCTTTTCCACGCAGTTTTTCAGCACATTCCCCAAGGCCTCCGCCAGCCAGGCCTGGTCCCCCAGGATTTGTACTCCTAGGGGGACATCCATGGTCAGGTGGATATCGTGGAGCTCCAGGGGGATGAGGAAGGGGCGCAGGGCGGTCTGGAGCAGTTCCGCCACCTCCACCGGCACCCGCTGAAAGCTGACGATCCCCGCGTCCAGGCGGGAGAGCTTTAAGAGGGCGTTCAGCAGCCAGTCCATTTGGGCAAAGGCCCCCTGGGCATCCCGGAGCAGGGCCCGGCGCTCTGCCTCACTGGGATCGTTTTTCAATAGGGAGAGGATCAGGTTGGCGGAGGTGAGGGGCGTGCGAAGCTGGTGGGCGATATCCGCCAGGGAGTCGGCCAGGTGGGCCTTTTCCCGGCGGAGGGCGTCGTTTTGCTCCCGGATGCGCAGGGTCATTTTGTTGACCTCGTGTTCCAAAATGGAAAGCTCTCCTTCCTCGCTGCTGCCGATGACCAGGTCCTCTGCCCCGTGGAGCACCCGGTCGATTTCCAGGGAGATTTCGGCAATGCGCCGGTAGCGGGCGGCGGTGTAGGCCCAGAAGAGCCCGGCAAAGGCGGCGGCGGTGCCCAGGGCCAGCAGCCCCGCCGCCGGTTGGAGGGCGAAGCCCAGACTCCCGGCCACCAGGGCCAGGGCGGCAGAGAGCAGGGCCAGCTGCCGCAGTTCTCTATTGCGCAGCATGGCGTTCTCCCAGGCGGTAGCCGGTGCCCCGGACGGTGCGGATGATCTGGGGGGAGGCCGGGTCGTCCTCGATCTTCTCCCGCAGGCGCTTGATGTAGACGGTGAGGGTGTTGTCATTCACGAATTCCCCTGCCGCATCCCAGAGCTCGTCCAGCAGCCGGTCGCGGGTGAGGATGGTTTTGGGGTTGTTGATGAACAGCAGGAGCAGGCGGTATTCCAGGGGGGAGAGGAACAGCTCCCGCCCTTCTTTTTTCACCAGGCCGTTGACCATATCCACAGTCAGGTTTTGGATGGTAAAGACGGCGGGGACCTGTCCCGCTTTCCGCAGGGCCGCGCCGATCCGGGCCAGGAGCTCCCTGGGGCGGAAGGGCTTTGTAATGTAGTCGTCCGCCCCTATGTTCAGCCCTGTCACCACGCTGGCCTCGTCCCCAGAGGCGGTGAGGAAGAGGACGGGGATGGTTTGGGCCTGTTTGATTTGGGTGCAGACGGTGAAGCCGTTGCCGTCGGGGAGGGAGATGTCCACCAGGGCCAGGTCGAACGTCTCCTGGCCCAGCAGCTGGACGGCCTCTGCCTGGGTGGGGGCGTGGCGGACGGAAAAGCCCTCGGTTTCCAATAAGCGGGTGAGGTTTTTGGCGATCTCCCGGTCGTCCTCCACCAAAAAAATCTGTTTCATCTGGGTTCTCTCCTTCCAGTCCATAGTTGGATTATATCCAGGGGCGGGAGGGATTGCAAGGGCTTTTCTATGTACTGCCGCCGTCCGAGCTGGGGCGGCGGCAGTTGGGCTTAGGCTTCCACCTTCTGGGCGGCGTCCAGCATGTGCTGGGCGAAGATGCCATAGCCCCGGTCGGCGTGGTCGATGAGCACGTGGGTCACAGCCCCCACCAGCTTGCCGTCCTGGAGGATGGGGGAACCGCTCATCCCCTGGACGATGCCGCCGGTTTTTTCCAACAGCCTGGGGTCGGTGACTTGGAGCATCAGGTCACGGGTATCTGTGGCGCTGTCGTAGACTTTCAAGATCTCCACGGAATATTCCTCCACCGTATCGCCAACAATATTGGCAAGAATGGTGGCCTGCCCCGTGTGGACTGCGGCGGGCTCCGCCACTGGCAGGGCGGTCCCGGAGAAGCCGGCGGGGTTTTTCAGGTGGCCAAAGACCCCCTGTTCCGTGTTGGCAAAGAGGGTCCCCAGGTCCTCCTGGGTGGAGAAGCTGCCCCGCAGCTCCCCTGGCTTCCCGTCCATGCCCTTCACCACGCTGGCCACGCTGGCGGGCGTGATGGCTCCGGTCTGGAGCTTCATGAGCACTGAGGTGTCCACGTCGTTGATGCCGTGGCCCAGGGTGCCGAAGAGGCCGCTGTTGGGGTCCACGAAGGTCAGGGTCCCGATGCCGGCCATGGAGTCCCGGATCCAGGCCCCCAGCTTATAGGCCCCGTCGGTGCTGCACTGGACGGCTGTGGTGGTCACTTCCTGAGGCGCTTCGTCCCGGAGGACTTGCAGCTCCAGCTCCTTGCCCTGGGCATCCTGTAAAATGGCCTGGACTTCTTCAATGGAGCTGACCTGGGCGCCGTCGATGTGTGTGATCACGTCCCCCTCCTGGAGGCCGCAGGCCTTGGCCGGGGAGGCCAAGCCCTCCTGGGTAGTGACGTCGGACAGCCCCACCACCAACACCCCCTGGGAGAACAGCTTGATCCCCACTGCCTGGCCCAGCGGGATCACATATTGGGTCTCCCCGGCGGCCTTGGCGCTGGGGGAGAGGGAGAGGGCAGTCATCAAAGCCACCGCCCACACAAGCAGGCAGCGAAAGCCCTGGGCCAGGGCGGCCGGTCCCTGGCACTCTTTGGTGTGTTGCAAGAGATCACCCCCGTTTTTGGTTTTTCTCTCTGTGCGCGGCAAAACGCGCAGTTCTAGCATGGCCTCTTTTCGCAAAAAAAGAAGCGCCAATCTTACACAGCGCTTCCTTGGAATTTTTTGAAAAAAAGCCGGGGCCCGAAGGGGCCCCGGCGCTTGGTTTGTTGGGTTGCGGTTTGGGGGAGTTAGTCCTCACGTTTTTTCAAAAGACCCAGTCCCAGGCCGCTGAGGCAGGCTGCCGCCGCTGCCAGCAGGCCCATGGGGGTCTCGCCGGTGTTGGGCACGTCCGCCAGGGGGACTTCTTCATCCAGAATTTCCACGGTGGAGGGATCGGGGGCCTTCACCAGAGGCACCTTCTCCGCAGGGATGGTCACCGTTGCCTTGGGCGGCTGGGTGTCCGGTACGTCCACCAGTGGGGGCTCTTCTTCGGGGATATCCACCAGGGGCGGTTCCTCCTCCGGGATGTCCACCAGAGGCGGCTCCTCTTCGGGAATGTCTACCAGCGGGGGATCCTCCTCAGGAATGTCCACCACGGGGGGCGGGGTGGGGGTAGGTGTGGGAGTGGGCGTAGGTCTGGGCGTGGGGGTAGGCGTAGGCGTAGGTGTGGTGCTGGTGGTCTGCGTGGTTTCTTTCAACGTCACCTTGATATTGCGTTTTAACTGGTTTTCGCCCTCGACCTGGATGTCAATGCTCGGCGCTGTGGTCGTATAGCTATAGTGCAGCTTGCCGCCATACTGGACGCCGGTGGCGGTGCCAGTGCCAGTATTTTTGTCGGGAGTACCAGGCGTCACAGTGACACTGTCACTACCTTTTCCGCTGCCTTTGTATTCGGTAGAACTCTCACCTTTATAAGAGTTGTCAAGTTTATCAGCCGCGATGGTGCCAGGGCCTCTGAGGAAGTGGCTCAAGCCATCTTCTTTTCCCTCTTTGCCATAGATATAAACTTTGCCATTCGCCATTTCAATTTTGGATTCAAACGAACCACCGTTATCATTGACAATGCTACCAAGTGTGGAGTCGTGTTTTATTTCACCAATCGAATGATAAGTGATAGTCTTATTGCCATTCCACTGACCGTTGCCATCCAGTTTTTTGAATATTTTGAGAAGCTCTTCCTCCCTATCACGCTCATTCATATCGCCATAGACAGAAGGATCATAAAAAATAATCACGCGGGTTGATTGTTTCACAACAAAAGAGGATGCGCCTTCAAGATCAAAAATCCAGGCTCTAGCATTTTCGTCCCAAGGTAAAGAGTACCACTTATACCCGTCATCATCGGGCGTAGGTATCGTTTCGGACTCGTATGAGAAAGTATAAGTCTTATTGGTAGTGACATCACCAACCGTTATGGTGGTTTCGATTGTTATGGTGCCATCACCCTTCTTGACCGAAGTTATGCGTTCACCAGTTTCACCAAAAATCTTGTCTTTTTCAGCGCCACGGACATCATTCGCTGTGATTCCAGATACACCAGTACCGGAGTCATTCAGAGAACCCTTAATCTCCTCCTTCACGGTGATAGTAGCCTCGGCGCTGCCCTTGATTTCAGTGCCGTCGCTCAAAGGTATGTCGGAATCATCAATACTAACTTCTTCGCCATTGACAGTAGTAGTAAACGTAACATCACTCAAGGTGCCCTCATATTTCTGGGCGCCTATCATGACATACCAGCTATTGCCAGTAATGGTAATTTTCTCGTCACTGTAACGGACATTTGCCTTTTTCAGGGCATTCAGAATGGCATTCTTTCTCGCCGTTTCCGCAGCAGACTCTTTGATTTCACTTGTGTTATCCGATCCACCCTGCTCAATATAGCTGGTTATGATGATTTCGTAATAGGTTGCTTGAAGTTTGCTGTTGGTGAAGTCAAGGGTTACTTTGTTTCTACCAAAATATATTGCTTTTTCTTCTTTGTTATAGGAAAAATCGGTTTTGCCCTCAAACACTGCCTTGTAGATAGTTTCAATGCTTGTATTATCGTCGATTTTCGTGTTATTGCCAATATCCAGGTTTGTGTTCTTGTACTTCACATTGTAAATAGTGCCATTATCCCGAATTTCCGTGACTCTACCGGTTTCCTTGTCATACGTAACCTTATCGTATTTTTTGGACTCAATGTTTCCCAAAATATTCCAAACGTCAATGCTATCATCAGTATTATCCGAATCATCCGAAGGAACTTCGATAATGACGTCCTTGCTACCTTCAACTTTGTTCTCGGTACCCGCCGGTTTCTCCGTCACGGTCACCTTCCATGTGGTAGTGGAGATTTCACTGCTTTTGTCGATCTCTACCTTGACAGTAACAGTAGCACCATCTTTGATGTAAGTATATCCATTATCGGTCTTAGTTAGTTCGACGTTACCCAGAATCTTGCTCAGTTCGTCTTTGGTTAAAGGCGTTTCTTTAGGCTCGGAGGTTTCGGAGAACTCAAAGGTGTGGGTGGTGTTACCATTCTCATCTTTGTCCGATGTGACATTTACATTGTATTTGTCCTTGATTTTCGTATTGAAATCATCCCAATTCCAGGTATTTTCCGGATTTTCAACGTTATCAAGGATTTCTTGGGTGTTGTCCTTGATTTCACTCTTCTGCTCTTCGTCGGTGGAGGGAACAGTGGGAGATGTGATTTCATCACCCGGTTTGGTCTCAACCGTGATTTTGGATTCCGTGGTTGTGGTGGTGGAGCCGTCCGGGTTGGTGGTAGTAGTATTTGTGGGGGGCGTTGTTGTGATGGTCAGGGTGCCGTCATCAGTCAGACCATCGCCGTCAGCATCAACGGAAAGGTTCACGACCCCTCTGCTTTGTGTAACTTCAACTTCGGTCTGCTCCGGCGTTGTAACGTCGCCCTCGGTCTGCTCCGGCGTTGTAACGTCACCTTCGGTCTGCTCTGGTGTCGTGGGAACGGGTGTGGTGGTAACACTTTTGATCTCTGTAGAGGGTTCTGGGGTTGCCTGCTCTTGTACGTCAGCGGGAGGGGTGGGGGTTTCTAGGGCTTGGGTGTCAACGTCCTCTGCGGCGAACGCATCCACCGTACCCAAACCAGCCACCACCAGGCCGGTCGCCATAATGGGGGCCACTTTTTTCAAGTTCTTCATTTCATGTTCCTTTCTCTAGCGCCGGACACACCCGCCCAGCGGCAACATTGCCCTGTTTGGGCAGTTGTACTTTTTTGTCGCTGCAATTTGAGAGAAAATATTCCAAGAAGCCGTTGTAATACAAGCGCTTTTGTGCTATATTTAGTACAGTTCATATAAAATGGGATGGTTACAAAAAAGTACACGTTTCTGTTCCAACGTCCCCGCCTTGCATTTCCGCCGGAAATTTGCTATGATACCCCATGCAAAACCAGATGAGGAGGCGCGGTACAGTGACCATTCAATATAAGACCCGTGGCGTCTGTTCTCAGCAGATGAACGTGAAGCTGGAGGCGGGGGTGGTGAAATCCGTGGAGGTGCTGGGCGGCTGCCACGGCAACCTCCAGGGCATCGCCCGCCTGGTGGAGGGGATGAAGGCGGAGGAGGCCATTGCAAAACTATCCGGCATCCGCTGCGGCAACAAGGCCACCTCCTGCCCCGACCAGCTCTCCAAGGCCTTGAAGATCGCCCTGGAAGAAGAGGCAAAACGCGCATGAAAAAAGGACCGCTGCTTAGATTCGCAGCGGTCCTTTTCTACCCCCGCCGGACAGGCGGAGTGCTTGAGCCGGTTTCTGTAGGTGGATAGGGATAATGAAAGAGAGGATAATAAGGTTTTCCTATTCGCTTACAGGAACAGGGCAGGGAAAAGCAAGAAAAGAGAGATGATGCCAATGGCCAGGTTGCACACCCCGGCCAGCTTGCCCCAGAAGGGCTTGCCGCCGTACCAGGCGGGGATGAGGGTGAGAAGCAGGACGTCAATAACCGCCAGGTCAATGCCCAGGGGCCAGATCAGGCCGTCCTGAAATGCACGCACGGTAAATCCCAGGCACAGAATCAGGCCGCAGAGGAAAAAGTGGGCCATCATCTTCTTGTCGCCGCCTTTTAGGAAAAAGGTTCCCACCAGGAGCCAGAACAGGCCGAAAAAGCCAAAGACGGTGCCGAGATACACGCTGTGGTCGCCGCCAACCTGGAACAAGTACATGCACACCGAGGTAAAAACTTGGGTGACGCCGCCGAAAAAGATGGCAATGAAGCCCAAAGAACGGGTGATCTTTTCCGGCTCACCCCCCTTTACGCCGATGCCAACTTGTTCCAAACCAAAACAGATTACTGTGGCGAACAGGCCAAACAGGCCGATTGCTTCGGGGTTTACTGGGAGCATAAAGTCCTCCTTTGGATAAAAAATGGGAAGAAACCGTTCAACAGGCCTTAGCTTAACCGAAAAAACGACAGAAGTCAAGCTATTTTTACTATGTTAAGAACAAAAAGACATTGCAATATAAACCCATCAAAAACCTTGGTTTGATTAGCTTCAAAAGGGCCCTAGGGCCGGAAATTCCGCCAAGGCCTGGGCCCCCAGGCCCATGAGAGCGCGCAATGGCCTGGGGGTGGTCCCGATATGATAGGGGGCTTGTCCCTAGGGTCGCAGCTGCCGCCGCCGGGCCAGGCCCAGAACCCCGTCCTGCCGCCGGGCCAGATAGGGCAGGCAAAGCTCCAGCCCCAGAGCTACGCAGGCCAGGGGGTCCTCCGCCACCTGGGTGGGGATGCCGGTGCGTTCCGCCAGCATCTGGTCCAGCCCCAGGAGCAGACTGCCCCCGCCGGTGAGGAGGATGCCCCCTGCGCTGACGTCCGCCGCCAGCTCCGGCGGGGTGCGCTCCAGCACCGCCTCCACCCCGGCGCACAGCTGCTCCGCCACAGGGGCAAAGGCGGTGGCCGTCTCCTGGGCGCTGAGGGTGATCTGCCGGGGCAGGCCCGTCTCCAAACAGCGGCCCTTTACCGCCAGGGTGGGGTTGTCCTCCTCCGGGCCGGCCACCCGTCCAATGGCCTTTTTCACCTCCTCCGCCGTGCGCAGGCCGATGAGCAGCCCGTGCTCCTGGCGGATGTGGCGGATGAGGGCCTCGTCAAACTGGTCCCCCGCCGCAGTGAGACAGGCGGAGGTGACCACCCCGTCCAGGGCAATGACGGCCACATCGGTGGTCCCCCCGCCGATGTCCACCACCATGTGGCCCTCCGGCTGGGAGATGTCCACCCCTGCCCCCAGGGCAGCGGCTAAGGGCTCCTCCATCAGATACACCCGCCGGGCCCCGGCTTGCAGGCCGGCATCCACCACCGCCCGCTCCTCCACCTCGGAGATCCCAGACGGCACGCAGATCAGCAGCCGGGGCTTGGTCATCCGGCCGGGGACGGCCTGTTTCAAAAAGCACTCCAACATGGCCTGGGCGGTGGTGTAGTCGGAGATCACCCCCTCCCGCAGGGGACGGATGGCGATGAGCTCGCCGGGGGTCCGGCCCAAGGTCTCCCTGGCGGCGGACCCCGCTTGCAGGACCTTCCCCGTCTGCCGGTCCGCCGCCACCACCGAGGGCTCATGGAGGAGGATGCCCCGCCCCCGCATCACCATCACCACCGAGGAGGTGCCCAGGTCCACGGCGATGTCGCGGGCAAAGGGCCCCGCTGCCTGGCTTCGTTTGCGCATAGAACTCGCCCTTTCTTTTGCAATATATCAAGAAATCGTGCAAGGGAAGTATAGAACAAAAGAAGGGAGGCTTTCCCGCGAATTTTGGGGAAAGCCTCTGTGGTATGGAAATATCAGGAAACTGTGTGACTGTTTGTCTGGGTCCGGCAGAGGGTGGCCGCCACCACTTGGAAGGCCCCCGCCTCCCGCAGGACCCTGGCCCCCTCCCCCAGGGTGGCCCCGGTGGTGAGGATGTCGTCGATGAGCAGCACCCGTTGTCCCGCCACCTTTGCCGGGTCCGGGACGGAATACACCCCCGCCACATTCTCCCACCGCTGCCGCCCCTCTTCCAGGGAGGACTGGGGGACGTTTTTCCCCGTCTTGGCCAGCAGGGGCACTGCCTCCCGGCCCAGGGCCTTGGCCGCCTCCTGGGCCAAAAGCTGGGCCTGGTCGTAGCCCCGCTTTTTCAGGGTCTCCGGGGAGACAGGCATCCAGCTGATGCAGTCATAGGCACCCGGTAAGTAAGTGCGGATGGTCTGAGCCAAGATGGGCCCGAAGGTCTTGGCGTACTCCGGGTGGTTGGAAAACTTAAACCGCAGCACGGACTCCCGCAGCTGCCCCGTGTAAGCCCCGGCGCAGGCGCAGCGGGCATACGCCTTGCCGGAGAAGAGGGCCTGGGTACCGGAGAGCCAAAATTCCGCCCCGGCACAAGGGGGACAGAGGCCCCGCGCCGTCTTGTCCAGCAGGGTCCCGCACAGGGGGCATTTGGGGGGAAAGAACAGGTTTAAGAGAGCTTGCTTCAGCGCCATGGTTATCACATCCCTTCCAGGCCCCTGGCCAGCCTGGCCCGCAGGCCGCTATAGCGCCGCTGCTGGCGGTCATTGGCGGCCATCCGGGCCACCACATGGTCGTCGCCCACTAGGATCAGCAGCTCTTTGGCCCGCGTCATGGCGGTGTAGAGCACCCCGCGGGTGAGGAGCATGGGGGCGGCCTCCACGGCGGAGAGGATCACCGCCCGGTACTCGCTGCCCTGGGCCTTGTGGACGGTGATGGCGTAAGCGCTCTCCAACTGGTTCATCATGTCCGGGGTGTACTCCGCCCGGTGGCCGTCAAAGTCCACGGTGACGATGCCGCTGGCGGGGTCGATGGCCTCGATGCGGCCGATGTCCCCGTTGAAGATGCCCATGCCTACGCCGCTGCCGTTCCGCTCCTCCCAGAGTACGTCGTAGTTGTTCTTCACCTGCATCACCCGGTCCCCCTCCCGGTAGATCACAGAGCCGAACTGCTTCTCCCGCTTGTCCGGGGCCGGGGGGTTCACCGCCGCTTGCAGGGCCTGGTTCAGGGCGGCGGTCCCGGCGATGCCCTTCCGGGTGGGGGAGAGGACTTGGATCTGTTCCGGGGGGATGCCCATGTTTTTGGGCAGGCGGTCCCGGCACAGGGAGACAATGGTGTCCACCGCGTCCTCCGCCCGGACCCGGCGGAGAAAGAAGAAGTCCCCGGCGGGGTCGTTCACCAGCACCGGGCAGTCCCCCCGGTCCACCGCCTGGGCCCCCCGGATGATGGCGGAGGCGGCAGCCTGGCGGAAGATCTCTGTGAGCCGCAGGGTGGGCAGGCGCTGGGAGCGCAGCAGGTCCGAGAGCAGGTTCCCCGCCCCTACCGAGGGGAGCTGATGGGGGTCCCCCACCAGCACCAGGCGACAGCCGTTGGGGAGGGCTGCCAACAGGGCCTGCATCAGCACCAGGTCCACCATGGAGGCCTCGTCCAAAATCACCGCGTCGGTGTCCAGGGGCTCCCGCTCGTTGTGGGCAAAGCTGAGGCCGCCGCTGGCGCTGTCGTAGCGGGTCTCCAACAGGCGGTGGATGGTGCTAGCCTCCGCCCCGCAGGCCTCGGACAGCCGCTTCGCCGCCCGGCCTGTGGGGGCGGTGAGGGACGTGCGCAGCCCTAAGTGGTCAAACAGGGCCAGGATGCCCCGGAGGGAGGTGGTCTTGCCGGTGCCGGGTCCCCCGGTGAGCAGCAGAACCTGCTGCTGGGCAGCGGTGGCCACTGCCTGGATTTGGAGGGGGGCGTAGGTGATGCCCTGCTCCCGCTGGATGCGCCCCAGAAGCTGTTCCAGGTCCCCGGCAGGGCAGAGGGCCTCCCCGTCCATGCGCAAGAGTTGACGGGCCACATAGCACTCGCAGTCGTAGAGACGGGCCAGATAGCAGGCGTCCTGCCCGGCGATCTCCTCCCGGACGATCTGTCCCCGGTGGATGAGATCGTCCAAGCTCTCCTCCAAATCCTCCTGGGGCAGGCTCAGCAGCACGCTGGAGGCGGAGAGGAGCTTGGCGTAGGGGAGAAAGACGTGGCCGTTGTCCAGGTTGTGGGTGAGGGTATAGAGTAGCCCGGCCTCCAGCCGCAAGGGATCCCCCGGTTGGATGTCCAGCTCCAGGGCCAGCTTGTCCGCCAGGGGGAAGGCCACCAGCAGGGGCTCTTGGGTGAGTAAGTAGGGGTTGGCCCGGAGGGCGCTGAGGGCCAGGTCCCCATATTGGCGATAGAGAGGCATGGCCAGTTGCAGGGGAAGGCTGTGGGCGGAGAGGAAGTCCAGCAGGCGGCGCATGGACAGCTGCATACACAGGGAGCGGTGGATGGTCTCCGCCCGCCTGGGAGAGATGCCCTTCACCTGGGTAAGCCGCTGGGGCTCGTCCTCAATGATGGTGAGCACGTCGGCGCCGAAGGTATCCACCAGCCGCCGGGCGGTGGCGGTGCCCACCCCCTTGATGGCCCCGGAGGCCAGGTATTCAAACACCGCATGCTCTCCCTCCGGAAGCCGCCGCTCCACGATCTCCGCCCGGAGCTGGGGGCCGTAGGTGCTGTGGTGGGTCCACTGGCCGTGGACCCCCAACCCCTCCCCAGGGGTCACCCCCGGCATGGCACCCACCACCGTGACCTCCTCCCCCTCCGACGTGTCCAGGAGCAGGATGGTATAGCCGTTCTCCTCGTTGCGATAGATCACGGTGGAGACGGTGCCTTCCATAAAAATCAGTTCACAGGGAGAAGTAGCCATGGTCGTCCTTCCTTTTCAGTATCAGGCTGACATCCTCCGCCGGGCAGAACAGGAGGGTACTGTCCCGCCGGCCAAAGGCCTGGACGGTACTGCGCCCGTCGGGGGTGAGTCCTGCGTCCACCACCAAAATGGTGAAGCGGGAGAATTTTTCCCGGCGCAGCCAGTCCAAATGGCGCAGGGTCTGTTCCAGCCCCTCCGCGTCGCCGGTGACGGGGAGCACTGCGAAGACAGGCAAGCTGCCCTCGGTGGGGCGGAGCAGGTGGGTGAAGATCAAGCGGTTCAAAAACAGCAGCGCAATGGCCGCCAGGAGGATCCATAAAAACTCCATTCTGATACACCTCCACCCCAGTCTATGCCTGGGGTGGAGAAGAGGTGCTCAGCCCTGGCTGGCCTCCAGGAGCTTTTTCAAATACTGGCCGGTGTAGGATGCGGGGCACTGGGCCACCTCCTCCGGGGTGCCGGTACACACCACATGGCCTCCGCCGTCGCCCCCCTCCGGGCCCAGGTCGATGAGGTGGTCGGCGGATTTGATTACATCCAGGTTGTGTTCGATGACGATGACGGTGTTGCCCCCCTCCACCAGCCGGTCCAGGACCTCCAGAAGCTTGTGGACGTCGTAGGTGTGCAGGCCGGTGGTGGGCTCGTCCAGGATATAGATGGTCTTGCCGGTGGAGCGCCGGGAGAGCTCCGTGGCCAGCTTCACCCGCTGGGCTTCGCCCCCAGAGAGGGTGGTGGAGGACTGGCCGATCTTGATATACCCCAGGCCCACAGAGGACAGGGTCTCCAGCCGCCGGCGGATTTTTGGGAGGTTGGAGAAAAACTCTAAGCCCTCGTCGATGGTCATCTCCAACACATCGTGGATATTTTTCCCTTTATACCGTACTTCCAGGGTCTCCCGGTTGTAGCGCTTGCCCTTGCAGACCTCGCAGGGGACATAGATGTCCGGCAGAAAGTGCATCTCGATCTTCAACAGCCCGTCCCCGGAGCAGGACTCACAGCGCCCCCCCTTCACGTTGAAGGAGAAGCGGCCGGGCCCGTAGCCGCGGGCCTTGGCGTCGGGGGTGGAGGCGAAGAGCTCCCGGATGTCCCCAAACAGCCCCGTATAGGTGGCGGGGTTGGAGCGGGGGGTGCGGCCAATGGGGGACTGGTCGATGGCAATCACCTTGTCCAAAAACTCCTCTCCCTCCAGGGCGTCGTGCTTGCCGGGGCGGGCCTTCATCCGGTTCAGATCCGCCCCCAGGCGCTTGAAGAGGATCTCGTTCACCAGGGAGGATTTGCCAGAACCGGAGACCCCGGTGACGCAGGTGAAGGTCCCCAGGGGGAAGGTGACGTCGATGTGGTCCAGGTTGTTCTCCGCCGCTCCCCGGACCACCAGGCTGTTCCCGTTCCCCTTTCGCCGCTGGGGGGGGATGGGGATTTTTTTCGCCCCGGAGAGGTACTGCCCGGTGATGGATGCCGGCTGGGCCATGATATCGGAGAGGGAACCGGAGGCCACCACCTCACCCCCATGGACCCCGGCCTTGGGGCCGATGTCCACCAGATAGTCGGCGACGCGGATGGTGTCCTCGTCGTGCTCCACCACGATGAGGGTGTTGCCCAGGTCCCGGAGGTGCTTCAAGGTGTCCAGGAGCATGTCGTTGTCCCGCTGGTGCAGGCCGATGGAGGGCTCGTCCAGGACGTATAGCACCCCCATCAGGGAGGAGCCGATCTGGGTGGCCAGGCGGATACGCTGGCTCTCCCCGCCGGAGAGGGTCCCCGCCTGGCGGCTGAGGGTCAGGTAGGACAGGCCTACACTGCGCAGGAAGCCCAAGCGGGCCTTCACCTCTTTCAGGATCTGTTGGGCAATCTGGGCCTGGGTCTCGCTAAGGGCCAAGGTCTCCACAAAGTCCAGGGCGTCGTTGACAGGTTTGTGGCAGAAGGTGTCGATGCTCAGCCCCCCCACGGTGACGGCCAGGGCCTCCTTTTTCAGCCGCCGCCCCTGGCAGGTGGGGCAGGGGCACTCGCTCATGAGCTCCTCCAGCTCCTTCCGGGAGGAATCGGACTGGGTCTCGGCAAAGCGCCGCTCCACGTTGTTCAAAATACCCTCAAAGGCCTGCTGGAAGGTCCCCTTGCCGTCGGCACGCTGGTAGCTGAGCTTGAGCTTTTCCCCCTTGGTGCCGTTGAGGATCACATCCTTGGCCTGATCGGAGAGGTCTTGGAAGGGGGTGTTCAGGTCGAAGCCGTACTTTTTCCCCAACGCCTCAAAATACATCCGGGCAATGGAGTCCCCCCGGACGTTGTGCCAGCCGTAGGCGGCGATGGCCCCTTCTAAAATGGACAGGCTGGGGTTGGGCACCACCAGCTGGGGGTCCGCCTTCATTTGGCTGCCCAGTCCCGTGCAGGTGGGGCAGGCGCCGAAGGGGCTGTTGAAAGAGAACATCCGGGGGGCCAGCTCCTCGATGGAGATGCCGCAGTCCTCGCAGGCATAGTTTTGGGAGAAGGACAACTCCCGCTCCTCCCGCACCAGGTCGATGAGGATCAGCCCGCCGCTGAGGGAGGCGGCGGCTTCTACGGAGTCGGTGAGCCGCCGGAGGATATCCGGGCGGATTACCAGCCGGTCCACGATGATCTCAATGTTGTGCTTTTTGTTTTTCTCCAGGGGGATCTCCTCGGTGAGCTCATAGGTGATGCCGTCAGCCCGGCAGCGGACGTAGCCGGACTTCCGGGCGCTCTCCAGCACCTTCACGTGTTCTCCCTTCTTCCCCCGGACCACCGGGGCCAGGACCTGGATGCGGGTCTCCTCCGGCAGGGCCATGATCTGGTCGGTGATCTGGTCAATGGACTGCTGGCGGATCTCCTTGCCGCACTTGGGACAGTGGGGGGTGCCGATGCGGGCCCAGAGGAGGCGGAGGTAGTCATAAATCTCCGTCACCGTCCCCACCGTGGAGCGGGGGCTGCGGCTGGTGGTCTTTTGGTCGATGGAGATGGCGGGGGAGAGGCCGTCGATGTAGTCCACGTCGGGCTTTTCCACCTGGCCCAGGAACATCCGGGCGTAGGAGGACAGGGACTCCACATAGCGGCGCTGCCCCTCGGCGTAGATGGTGTCAAAGGCCAGGGAGGATTTCCCAGAGCCGGACAGGCCGGTGATAACGACTAACTTGTCCCGCGGGATGGTGACGTCGATGTTTTTCAGATTGTTTTCCCGTGCGCCTTTGACGAAAATGTGATCTTGCATGGGCGTGGTTCTCCTTCTCGATGGGGTTTCAATATAGGGGCCAGCCTGGGGGCAGGGCATCCAGGGGCTGGAAGATGAGGAAAGCGGCGCAGGCCAATGCTACCAGGCTCTCCCAGAGGATGCCCAGGGGGAGCAGCAGTTGGATGGCCCGCAAAGCAAAGCGCCGGGCGCCGGGGAAGCTGTCGATGTACGGCCGCTCCAGCCTACCCGCCTGCTTCCATTTCTTTCGGAAAGCCAACAGGAGGAGCAGGACGAAGAGGTTTACCGTCAGCATGGCCCCGGCCACCATGTTCAGGGCGATGCCCAGGAAGGGCAGGACAATGGCCAACACGGCGGAGCCCAAAAACAGGGCGGCCAGAATGAGGAACAGCAGCGCAAAGAGCATGGGGTTTCCTCCTAACGTCGGTGTTTCAAAGGCAGCTCGTCTGCCGTGGGTGGGCGGGCGTGGCGGACCAGGTCAGGCTGCACGGCGCCGAATCGGGCAAAATTCTCCCGGCCCTGGCGCAGGGTGAGGCCCCGGTTCTCGTCGCTGGGGGTATCCTCCCCAGGGGCGAACACGTCGTTCTCCCAAAAGCACACCGGGCAGATATAGGCCACGGCCTCCCGTCTGGGGACCGGAAAGGTCAAAAAGCCACAGCAGGGGCAGGGGTAGTTCATCCCTCCGCCAGCTCCTTCTGGACGTATTTGGGCAGCTTTTCCACCACCAGGCGATAGGACATGTCGCACATATCCCGCAACACGTCATCGGGCAGGTTGCCGTCCAGGAAGGCGGCGTTCCAGTGGCGCTTGTCGCTATAGAAGCCGGGGTGGATTTCTGGATAAGTTTCCCGGAACCCCTCCGCCAGCCGGGGGTCACATTTTAGGTTCACCAAGGGGTGGCCGCCGTAGTCCTTGTGTTTCACATCAGGCTCACATACGGCGGCAAAGAGCTTGCCCCGGACCATAAAGCGGTGCCACTGCCATTCTTCCTTAAAATCCTTCTCCACACCGGGCTTGGAGAGGAGGTAGTCGTTTAACCAGTCGTAATGGGTCGTATTCATAAAAAAGTCCTCATTTCTTTGGCGTGATGGGCTTCCCGCCCAGAACAGACCACTCCTGCCCGCCGTGGAGGGGGCGGAAGGTCCGGCATTGAAAGTTGATGTTGGCCCGCCGGGCCTGGCTGTGCTGGAGCTTTCGGGGGATCTGATACAATTTCCCGTCCTTGATGAGCTTCGCCCCCGTCTGCTTGAAGAGGAAGGGCACCCCTGCCTCCATACACTGTTGGCGGAGGTCTAAGATCCATTCATAGCGGCAGGGCCGGGCGTTGGGCCCGGACTCTCCCCCTGCCACCACCTGGGTGATCTCCGGCCCCAGCCAGGGCCGCAGGTCCAGGGGGCCCAGCAGGGGCTCACAGGCGATGGACTTGTGGCGGATGGGGGCGGAGAGCAGCAGGGGCAGGCGCTGCTGTGCCCGCGGTTGGTCCTCCGCCGTGGAGCAGATCCCCACGTTCTCATACCCCTGCCCCCAGTCCGAGGGCAGGTGGTCCAGGAGGCGGTGGATACGCTTGGTGATGAAGAAAAAGTACAGGTCTGACCGGGCCTGCATCATGGCCCAGGCCCAGGGCCGCCAGTCGTCGGCCTCTTCCAGGAGGAAGTCCGAGGAGAAGCAGGTCCACACCATCTCCCCAGGGGGGACCTTCCAGCTTCCGTCCCGCTTCTTTTGCAGGGGGAGGTCGTAGGTTTTGGTGCGGTAGACTTGGGCGGCGTCCAGTCCCCGGCGGCTGTCCCCCCGGTAGACATAGCAGTTGGCGCAGCCGGGGGAGAGCTTTTTGCAGCCGTGCCAGGGGTTCCAGTTGGCCACGGCCTCAGCCCTCCACGATGACGTCGGCGGTGGAGGCCCCCACCAGGGCCATCAGGTCGGCAGGGGAGAGCTCCACCTGGTAGCCGATCTTCCCGGCGGAGACGTATAAGGTCTCCAGCTCCAAACAGCTCTCATGGAACACCGTGGGGAAAGGCTTTTTCATCCCCACCGGAGAGCAGCCCCCGTGGACGTAACCGGTGAGGGGCAACAGCTCCTTGGCGGGGAGCATGGCCACGGATTTTTCCCCCACTGCCTTGGCGGCCTTTTTCAGGTCCAGGGTGGCGGCCACGGGGATGTCAAAGACGTAGTAGTTCCCGGAAGCGCCACGGGCCACCAGGGTCTTGAACACCGCCGCCGGGTCCTGGCCCATGGACTGGGCCACGGTGACGCCGTCTACGGCGCCGTCCTCATGGGGGTAGCTGTGGGGGGTGTAGGGGATTTTCTTTTGTTCCAGCGTGCGCATGACGTTGGTTTTTTCTTCTTTCTTTTTGGTCATAGGATTCAGTCCTTCCAAACGGGGATCTATGAGCTCTTTGCGGTCGGTGCGGCCCAGGAGATAGTCGGTGGATACATTGTAATAATCGGCGAGGAGAGCCAAGGAGGTTATAGGGATGTTTATCTCGCCATATTCAATTTTTTGATAGTTACTGGTGGAACAACCGAGAAGGGCTCCCATGCTCTTTTGGGTTTCTCTGCTTTGTTTGCGTAGTTCTTTGAGCCGGGCTCCCATTATTTTTAGATTCATCAACGATACCTCTTGACACAACTCAGCTGTGGCATTATAATAGCACAAATAGGATAAAAAGCACAATGAAACTGGTGAAAAAGGAGAGCGAAAAATGAATGATTTTTTTGTGTGGTTATTTAACGAGTACGTGGTTCCACAGGTAGAAGAAGATTCCTTTCCGCATGAGTACCAGGTGGAAAAGCGGCGGTGGATGGAGGCCATAGAACGGATGTCCCAGGACGACCGTTTGCAGTCCCTGGATATAATGGGGCATGTAAAAAGGGAGTGGGGTGCGCGGGCCTTTGCCATGGGCATCCATTTGGGAATCGTATTCGCGGAGGATTTCAGGGAGATCGAAGACGATCCCTATGAGTTTCCCCGGCGCTTTTCTTCCGACGTGTTACGCGACTGCGGGCCGATGCGTACATCGGCCCCTACGGAAATGACATAACGTAGACATTTATGGGGGTGGGGGATGCCACAACGTGAATGGGCCTTCGTAGGGGGCGATGTACTCATCGCCCCACGGTTTCCCACAAACCTGGCGAACTATCCTATACGCCTACACGTTTTTCCCCTGCAACGCAATGATCTGATCCCGCAAAATGGCGGCGTACTCGAACTCCAAGCGCTTGCTGGCTTCCTTCATCTCCTTCTCCAGCTTGGCGATGAGCTCGCCCTTCTCCTGGTCGGAGAGCTTCCGCTTGCCCCGCTTACCCTCGTCCTTGTCCACCTGTCCGATCTCAATGAGCTCCCGGACAGATTTGACGATGGTTTTGGGTACGATGCCATGGGCCTTGTTGTAGTCGTCCTGGATTTTCCGGCGGCGTTCCGTCTCCCCCATGGCGGCGGCCATGGAGGGGGTTACCTTGTCGGCGTAGAGAATCACTAAACCCTCCGCGTTCCGGGCCGCCCGACCGATGGTCTGGATCAGGGAGGTCTCCGAGCGGAGAAAACCCTCCTTGTCCGCGTCCAGGATGGCCACCAGGGACACTTCCGGCAGGTCTAAGCCCTCCCGCAAAAGGTTGATGCCCACCAGCACGTCGAACTCCCCCAGGCGCAGGTCCCGCAACAGCTCCATGCGCTGGATGGTGTCCACGTCGTGGTGCATATACCGCACCCGGATGCCTACATTTTGCAGATAGGTGGTCAGGTCCTCGGCCATTTTTTTGGTGAGGGTGGTCACCAGCACCCGTTCACTGCGTTCGCTGCGGGCGTTGATCTCCCCCACTAGGTCGTCGATCTGCCCCTCCACCGGGCGCACCTCCACCACCGGGTCCAGCAGGCCCGTGGGGCGGATCACCTGCTCCACCACCTGGCCGCTGCGGCTGCGCTCATACTCGCCGGGGGTGGCGGAGACGTAGATCACCTGGTTCAGCCGCTGGGAGAACTCGTCAAAGTTCAAGGGGCGGTTGTCAAAGGCGCAGGGGAGACGGAAGCCATAGTCCACCAGCGTGGTCTTTCTGGCGTGATCCCCGGCGTACATGGCCCGGACCTGGGGGAGGGTCACATGGCTTTCATCTACGAATAGGAGGAAGTCGTCGGGGAAGTAGTCCAGCAGGGTGTTGGGGGGGGAGCCCACCGGGCGGCCCTCGATGACCCGGCTGTAGTTCTCGATACCGGAGCAATAGCCCAACTCCTGCATCATCTCAATGTCGTAGGAGACCCGCTGGCTGATGCGCTGGGCCTCGATGAGCTGTTCGTTTTCCTTGAAGAAGGCCACCCGCTCCTCCATCTCCCGATAAATTTCCCGGATGGCCAGGTCCAGCTTGTCTTTTGGGGTGACGTAGTGGGTGGCGGGCCAGATTGGGATATTTTTTAGCCGCCGCACCGGGGCCCCGGTGACCACGTTGATCTCGCTGATCCGGTCGATCTCGTCCCCGAAGAACTCCACCCGGATGGCGGTGTCCTTCCAGTAGGCGGGCCAGAGCTCCACGGTATCCCCCTGGACC
>CAJTQP010000005.1 GCA_910578575.1 uncultured Oscillospiraceae bacterium | reverse complement strand
TATACGTTTCATACCCATCCCACATTGAAGTGCTATTCTACGGGTGCGTTCGGAAGAATAGCACGACAATATGGAGGTATCGACCATGAGCATTTTCAAAAGGGCGTTTCTGTACGTCATGCGAAAACGGGGGAAAACATTTCTCCTATTCGCCATCCTGCTAATTATGGCAACCTTTGTCCTGACGGGCCTTTCCATCTGGAAAGCATCGGAGGCCGCGCAGCTTGATCTGCGGCAGAGCTTGGGCGGAAAATTTGACGTTTTCGTGGATTGGAGCAACAGCCCCTATGTAGTGAAAGAACCCGTCAAGGATGAAGTGGACGAGGAAACCGGCAAGACAACAAGCAGCTTTCTCATGTACTCCACTGTACAATTTACCCCGGAGAATATTGCGGCCATCAAGAGCGTTTCCGGCGTGAAGCATTGCGACGCAAGGCAGGACAATCTTTTGCCATTTGACGGGCTTTCCCTGTTCCCCGGAACGATCTCGACCGATGCAAAGTACCAGGGCTACACAAAGGCGCTGGGCGTCTGCAACACGGAGGACGATGAACTTTTCACTACCGGCACACTGACGCTGGCGGAAGGGCGGCATATCTCCGCTGACGATACCCATGTAGCAATTATCAGCCAGGATTTGGCGGAGAGAAATGAGTTGAAGATCGGGGATTATCTCACCGCTCATCGTTACAGTGTGGAAGATCAGGGCTTTACCGGGCAGGAAATCAGGGTGCAGATCATCGGACTGTTTATTCCTCATGCGGTGGAGCAGTTTGGGGAAACCGTTACCACTTATGACAAAATCCAGAACCGGGTGTTTGTGGATTTGCAATCCTCGAAAGAATTTGACGGCGGGGAAATCAACTATGGCTTTTCCGCGCTCCATGTCACCATAGACGACCCGCAGGACATGGCGCGGGTGGTGGCCGATGTCAAGGCCCTGCCGGGAATTGACTGGAAAGCCTTTACCGTGGAGGTGGACAATGAAACCTACGAAAACGCCGCCGCTCCGCTGGCTACGCTGAATGAATTGGTCGTGACCCTGCTGGTAGTGATTATCGTTGTTAGTGCCATCATTCTGGCCCTGATATTGACCCTTTGGACAAAGACCCGCATCCATGAGATTGGCGTGTTCCTGTCCGTGGGTATCAGGAAATCAGCCATCATCGGGCAGTATTTGATTGAGGTGCTGCTGATTGCCGTCCTCGCCTTTGGCCTGTCCTACTTCACCAGCAACGCCATAGCGGGGCAGATTGGCAACCACCTGTTGGAGCAGAGTATGCAGACCGAGCTGGTGGACGATAACGATGTTGTATCTGCCGCCGCTGCGGTTGATGTGGGCGCGGATGCTCTTATTCAGAAGCCTCTGCCTACGGAGAACGGCATCCAAGTGTCTGTTGGGCTGGATAATTTGGCCCAGCTCTATCTGATTGGCCTTGTCATTATCATTGTGGCCATCAGTACATCGTCCATCACTGTCATGCGGCTAAAACCTCGTGAAATCTTGTCAAAAATGAGCTAAAGGAGGGACTATCATGCCTACATTAGAAGTGAAAAATGTTTCCTATGCCTACGAAAAGGACAGGGCGGTTCTGCAGAACATCAGCGTGGGAATGGAAACCGGGAAACTGTACGCCATCCTCGGCCCGTCCGGGTCTGGCAAGACCACGCTGCTGTCCCTGCTGGGCGGACTGGATGTGCCAACACAGGGCAGTGTCCTATTTGGTAACGAAGATATTGCGGCAAAGGGACTGGAACACCACCGCAGGAACCATATCTCGCTGATTTTCCAAAGCTATAACCTGATTGACTATATGACGCCAGTTGAAAATGTACGGCTTACCGCCAAACTGGACGCCGCTCCCATTCTGGAACGGCTAGGGCTGGAGCAAGACGAGATCACCCGGAATGTACTGAAACTGTCGGGTGGACAGCAGCAGCGGGTGGCGATTGCGCGGGCGCTGGCCTCCGATGCCCCGATCATTCTGGCAGACGAGCCAACCGGGAACCTGGATGCCGACACCGCCGAGGAAATCACGGCGATTTTGAAAGAAAGCGCCCATGCGTTCGGGAAGTGTGTGGTAGTTGTGACACACTCTGGCGAGGTGGCAAAGCAGGCGGATGTGGTACTGAAAATCAAGCGGGGACATTTGAGAGAGAGGAAAATGCAATGAAAAAATAGTAACTATTTTGATATGTATATTGGTTTTTTCAACTTTGTTTACTGGGTGTATAAATGGTAGAAAAGAAAATGAACAAAATTCAGGAGCAGCGGCTGTTGAAATTGATGATTCCAATTTAGAATCTGGGAGTGATATTTCGTCAGAAAATGATATTGTATATGATTTCAAAAATCCTGAAGATAGTGAAAATATTGTAGTTACACCGAAAAAGTGAAAGAGATATACAATAAGCTAAGTTTTAAGTAGCTGAATTTTAAGTGTAAAAGCGAAGCCAACAGGCAAGAGCCTTTCCTTACCTGCTGGCTTCACTTTTTAGGTTGTTGCCCTGTGTTTGTGTCCATCAGCTCACGAGCCATAGCGCGTGTCGAAACCAAGATCAGCCGCCTCCCCTGTTCCGGGCAGGCTCTGTATAATCCGGTAATTTCTTGGATGTCAGCTTCCAACTGTTCATCAGCCGGATCAAATATGGAATCGAATGATACGCCAAGTGCCTTTATCAACGTATGCAATATCTCGAAGGACGGATTTACATCACCTTTTTCGATATTTGCTATATGACGGGCAGAAACACCGGACACTTCCGACAACCGTTCTTGAGTAAAGTCACGGTCATTTCGGGCTTTTCTCAAACGGCTGCCGAGTACTGACAAAATATCTTCCGGCATAATCATTCACCTCAACCCTATTGTATCGTTCCGAATAGGTATTTTAAATACCTCTATTCTTCCACATAATATGCAGTATCATTCTGATTGGAGGTGAACTATTCGGATATTACTGTTCCGGAAAGCTGTTAAAAAAACGACAGCTTTCCGGGATGTATTTGTGTGCTTATTTATTCATAGTTGCCGTTTTGGAGGCAGCTATGTTTTTTTTTGCCCGATATTCCTATTTTACACATAATCCGCCAGGTAGGTGAACCAAGAAAAAAATCCTTGGTATCTCCCCGCATTTTTACACCCTTGAACCTGCACGATTAACGTATCTAAAACAGAATAATCAATCCGAAAGATATTATTGTGCCAGATGGTCATTACGACTGTCTGGCGTTTTTCTTTGTCGAATTTTGCCGGATTGCGCCGTATATCCACGGTGTCGCAGCCCGCCAGCCTCCATTTCAATTTGTTACCCATCAACCTACGAACTGAAATGGAGGAAAACATGACAAAGATCAACCTGCGGGAGCATTATCCCAATTTCTATAAAAATGACTGTATCATCGAAGTCCCTGACGAAGTGGCAGTTATCATGCTGGAGTATGACCGTCTGGAGGCAGCATATCGCCGCCGTACATATTACCATAACGCACACTACTCACTGGATCGCGGCGATGGCATTGAATACGATGCCTTGTTTGTGGCTATGACCCCCTGTGAGATTTATGAGCGCAAGGTGACAATGGAGCAGCTCCATGCGGCGATTGCTTCTCTGCCGGACAAGCAGGCAAAGCGGATCAATGCCCGGTACTTTCTGGGACTGACTGCCGAGGCCATCGCTAAGAGCGAAGGGATCAGCGTCACTGCTGTCAACAGCTCTATCCAGCGCGGTCTCCGCAACATGGAAAAGTTTTTGAAAAAATGCCTTTAAGGGTGTTGTATTTTCCGTGAAAAATCTCACGGTTATTAGAAGGACACGCTTTTCCCGTGACCTCACGGCCTTTGAAAACTGAATATACGGTATTACAGGTACGAAACCCGCGTGAGTAGCGGCATAAGGCCCGGCGCGATGATGGCAGCTTGCAGGAGGTGATGAAATCAGGCTGCCGGAGCGATAGGCGGAGCTTTAGACCCGGACTGGCAATCTGGGCGCGATGACAGCGCGGGGGTTAAAGATACTTTCTCACGACCTCCCACAGACTTGAGGGGGAACCCTGCGGCATACGAGTAAAACGGTGCTGCGGAGTTATGACAGCCCTGCCAGGGGCGGCCTGTAATATCCCTATCGTCAGGGGAGCGTGGCAAAAATGGCGAACAGATAAGAAATAAACCAGAGTTAAAACGGTCACACCGAGCATTTACCGCGATATGTTATGCGGCTCCGATCATACCGGTGTGGCCGTTTTTAGTAAGTAGAAAAATATAATATCGTACAAACCTATTTGCATACATTCCTTTAGGGAGGTATTGCCTATGAAAAACGAGGAATATGTTCTTGAGACTATGGAACAGCCGGGTATTGACAAACTGGATTGTAAGGATTTTAAAATCAATTTTCAGCGGGCAATCTTACTTTCTCTTTTGGAAAGCCGCAAATTGACACAGGCTCAATTTGAGGCTTGTATGGATAAAGTAGTTCAAAAATATTCAGCCCGTGTCTCTTAAAATCCGTATCATTGCCAGATTCGAGCATTACAAATAAAATAAGATCAACACCCGATAAACATGATTTTTGAAAAGGAGTTGATTTTATGTTGAAGGTAGGTGCTTACTGCCGTGTTTCCACAGATAAAGACGATCAGGCAAACTCATTTGAGAGCCAGCAAAAATATTTCCGTGAATATATTAACCGGAATCCTGAGTGGGAACTGGTACAGATTTTTGCGGATGAAGGTATATCAGGAACCAGTACAAAAAAGCGGAAAGAATTTAACCGCATGATCCGGCTGGCCAAAGCTGGCGAAGTGGATCTGATCATCACAAAAGAGGTTAGCTGGTTTGCCAGAAATACGGTGGACACTCTGCAATATACCCGTGATCTGAAAAAGATCGGTGTCTATGTTCTTTTTATGAATGACAATATCAATACAAAAGACCCCGATGCAGAATTGCGTTTGACAATCATGGCCTCCATCGCGCAGGAGGAAAGCCGTAAGACTTCCGAACGTGTGAAATGGGGACAGAAACGCCGGATGGAGCAGGGAGTTGTATTTGGCCGTGATATGCTGGGATATGACGTTCGCGGCGGAAAGCTCTATATCAACGAGGACGGCGCGGAAACGGTGCGGCTGATCTATCATAAGTTTTTAGAGGAAGGAAAAGGTACATATACAATCGCCCGTGAGCTGCGGGAGGCTGGTATCGAGACTTCTACTCATATGAAAGAATGGTCAAATATAGTGATTCTCCGTGTTTTGAGAAATGAGAAGTATTGCGGCGATCTGGTACAGAAAAAGACGTATACGCCTGACTATCTGAGCCATGAAAAGAAGGCAAACCGTGGCCAGGAGGAATATGTTGTCCTGCGGGATCACCATGAACCCATTATCAGCAGGGAAGTCTTTGAGAAGGCTCAAAAAGAGCTGGAACGCCGTTCTCCCTCTAAAGAACAAAAAGCAAAACACAGTAACCGGTATTGTCTATCCGGTAAAATTCAATGTGGGTGCTGCGGTTCCCGGTTTGTTTCAAGAACGAAGAAGCGAAAAGACGGGAGCCAGTATAAGGCATGGCGCTGTTATGAGGCTGCCCAGCATGGACTTCCAAAAACGGATAAGGCAGGCAATCAGATTGGCTGTGCGGTCAACCAGCAGATTCGTGACGAGGACTTTATGCTGATGCTCCAAATGGTTATCAAGCATTTACGGCACAATAAGAAACGTCTCATTTCTGATCTGGTTGAAATCGTCAAGCTGGTTCTGTCAGCTTCGGAAGGCGAGGAAATGGACGTTAGCAAATTGGAGCAAAAACTTGAAACGATTGCGGAGAAAAAGGAGCGGCTCCTTGATCTGTATCTGGGGCAAGATATTTCCAAAGACGAATACCGCCGGATGTCGGAGCGTTATGATACGGACATGGAGAATCTGAAACAGCGGATCAAAGAGGCCCAGAAGCAGAAAGAGATTACGGCTAATCAGGAAGAAATGATGGCGGACATCGCCGCTACGATCCAGGCTTTGGCTTTGGGAGAACAGCAGGACGATACCTTTTACCGGAACATTGTGGAGAAGATTGTTGTCCACAGCAGGGAGCATATCGAGATATACTTAAATCTGCTCCCTTACAAGTGGTCTTATATGCTGGCAGAATTACCGGGAAACCCCGGTAAAAAAAAACGGCGGTAGCGAGGAGCATTTTGCTACCTCACTACCTCCGGCGTCATGAGCTCCCGAAGGGAGGCCACCGCACTGTCCTTGCGCTGTCTCTGTTTGGCAAAGATGTCATATTTGAAAAAATTGTGAAAGTACGGCCGGATCTGGTTGGGGTCCAAATTGCGCACGATGTAATCGTACTGTGGGGCTGCTTTATGGGAGTGGTTGCTGTCCTCCTGATAGAGGATGATAAGGGAAACAGATACCTGAAAATGCCGTTCAAACAACTGCAAGATGTCCCTTGGGAAGGTCCCATCCTGCACCGGCATATCTCGAACAAAATCGAGTATAGAACGATAGTCCTGATTGGTTAGCGACAGCATACGCAGTCTCTCCTCTTTGCAATGATTTCCTGGGGCGTGCAGGGCAAGGGCTTCCTTCCCCACACTACTTTCCGCACATAAATTCCCGCTTCAGACGCTCTACCACATCTAAGATCGTCTGCTGCTGACTCTCGCTGAGGTCATCCAAGTAGAAGTTGGTCCGATTATCCATCCCCATAATGTAGTCCAGAGAGGTATTGTAAAGCAAAGCCAGCTTGACAAGCTGTTCCAGGCTAGGTGTGATGGTATTACACTCATATCCGCTGATGGCGGAGCGTGTAACGTTCAGTCGTTCGGCCACGTCCGCCTGGGACAAGCGTTTGGCCTCCCGCAATTCCTTTAACCGTATGCCAAAGTCGTACACCATTGTCCGCGGCCTCCCTTCTTTCATATATTTTACAGGGAAAGCAGACAGTATACCTGTCAAAAATCGTAAAATATAACAGCCTTACTTTACAGTTGATTTTCACGTTTCCACGGTGCAAACGAAAAATTTCACAAAAAGAGGACGTTCTATGGTCAGAACGTCCTCAAAATTTACTATATTCTACCTGTAATTTTCGTGGATTGTAAGGTTCTTTATGGGAATACCCTGGATTCCACGCTAAGAACTATGAAAAGTAAACTCATATCTTCCCTCCCTTTAGAAATTCCTGTAGCCTTTTCTCAAAATATTCTTTTTTGTTTCGACCAATCGGAATGGCGACTTGATTTATCATGAAAACATTTTGCGCGGTCACACGATCTATGTAGTTTAAGTTAACGCAAAAGCTTTTATGGCATTGTACAAACCATGTGGATTCGATTTGTTCCATGATATCCTTTAAGGAACCGCGAAATTCCAGTTTGGAACTGTTTATCATGTGAAAGATCACTTGATGGCGAATTACCTCAATATAAATAATGTCTGAAACTTGAACCAACTTTTGTGCCCCTTGGTATGGAATCATTATTTTGGGAGGAATCGTAAGTTGAAGTGCCTGATGCAAGGAATGAACGAATATCTCGTAACTAATTGGCTTTGGCAAATACTGCAAACCAATTCCGTACCTTCGGATAGAATAGTTTAGATTTTGTGTGGTAAAGATGAGGATGGGCTTTCGCTCCATCGCGCGCAATGCCAAAGCTGTCTTGTATCCATTGGGTGGCTCCATTTCAATATCAAGAAAGATAATGTCATAAAATGTTGACGAAAAAGCATGGATCAACGCTTTCCCGGATGGAAACGTATAGACAGATAAGGACGAATCGTACTGTTTACAATATTCTAACATGAGGTGGAGGTCTTCTGGATTGTCATCACAAATTGCAATTTTCACGGACCATCATCCTTTCTGAAGGAATGTTCTAGCAGCGAGATAATTTCCAGTACGAACGCCTGTTTGTCTGGACTTAGCCGAGCGACTCGAATTGATATCTCATGGGAGACCAAGGAATTTTCCTCCATATCGAAGAACAGCGTATTCGCGTCAATTCCTAGGACCTCAATGATTTGGGCCAACACCACGGCGGAGGGGTAGGTTTCGCCACGTTCCACCTGTCCGATATATCCTGGGCTTTTGCCGATGAGTTCAGCAAGAAGTTCCTGTGTAAGGCCTTTCTGGAGGCGCTTGCTTTTTACCGTAGCTGCGATTCGGTTTTTCATGAAGCATCATCCCACAATATAATTTCTGTATATTTTATTATATGTAGTTTGACTGCCTTTTTGAATGCAGCAGTACTAGTATTATATAATAGCTTGACTATAATTTCTACCAATTGTGACAAATTTTTTTAACTAGTTTATCGATATTAGTAATACAATATTTATATACATATATTCTATATTTCTATGAGCGCGCGAGAGGGTTTTGCAATGAGAAAGCGGAAATCAGATTGGCGGATGACGTCACGGTGATTGTTTCGCTGGCATTGGTTTGTAGAAACAAAAGGCTGCAAAAACAATGAATATTTGCGTTATTTGACAATTTGATGTTCCCTTATGATGGAGAAATATCCCCGGTGCATAAGAAGATCGCACCGGGGATATTTCTTTATATTTTTGAGATAGATTATTTTTGCCTGCTCTCTGGGCATCTGTTTGTGCCTCGAAATTTGTGGATTGTGCCAATGGTATGGACAGTTCCTTTGGCATCATTGTATGATAAATGCAGCAAAAAAGTGGAAGCTCGATCGACCAAGGCAATCTATGGAATCGAGGCGGATGGAATGAAATATACCTGCAATGATGTTTTCATGATTCGGACCCCCAGCTTACCCGTGAATATATTCTCAGATTTTCTGCGGTTCGAGGGCAGGATCGAGGACTTTATTCAACAGAATAACCTCAGCGATTTTATGGATCAGAGCATCTTAGTCTCTAGCCGAGCGCTTTATGAAGCGAAGGGACGGGAGACACAGAGCAGAAAAAAGGACAAGGCCAAAGAGCGCTCTCTGCTGAAATATTTCACACGATCCGCCACAAGGGCTACCCCTTACGGGCTATTTGCCGGGGTTGCACTGGGCGAATTTAGCAAGGATATCCCTACAGACAAGATCGTCTCTGCGGAAGAAAAAATGACGATTGAGTGTACAGCTGACAATGCATGGTTGTTCCACTTGATTTATACGTTGGAAAATGATCCGATGGTATATCCTCAGCTTCAGTTGAGATTCAATCCTAATTGTTATGTCTCTGGGGACCGGCTGAAAAACCCACATTACTCCAACCATGGGTTTGTTGCACCGGAGAAAACCGTGATCGATCGAAACCATATTCGAGCTACCCCGCTGATTACCTATATCAAGCAAGAGGCGAAAAGTTTCATTGGATATACTGCCCTAGTGGCCAAGCTCCAGGATAGGTACCCAGGGGTTCCGGAGGAGAAAATCATCTCTACCCTCAATATGTTGATAGAGAATGAGATTTTGCTTACCAACCTGAGAGCGCCTTCCAACTGTGCCGATGGCTTGGAGTACGTTTTGAGAATACTGGGACCCATAGAAGGGATCCAACAGCAGAAAGCGGCGCTAGAGGAGATCAACAGGCTCATCCATGAAATCAACCGCGCGCAGACGTTGGATGGGATAGCTGTGGCCACCCTTCAGAGGATCTATGCACTTCAGGAGCGCTTGCTAGGCCAGGGGACAGAGAAGGACCTTCTGGTGGTGAACAAAGGCCTGGTGCTCAAGGAAAATCAACTGCCGGACACAGTGAAAACAACCATCGAGGCGTTTGTAGAAGGGCTTGCCTGTTTGCAGATAGAGATTCCTTCAAAACTGGAGAAATTCAAACAGCGGTTTCAGGAGGAGTATGGCGCAGAGGTAGAGGTGCCCCTGTGCGATATCATTGACCAGAACAAGTTCAACGGTCTTTCGTATCTAGACAGTGAGCAGACGATTCACAGCGAAAAGGACAAGAAGATCAAACAGATCGTGGATGAGAAAATCCTGTATTGCCTGCAAACCCAGGGGGAGGAAGTGACGCTTTCTGCACGGGACTTTTCAGATCTCGACCCTGTAAATGACGAAACGCTGTCAGACTCGTTTGACATCAATTTTCTTGTCACCAAAGAGAAGGACCACTATATTCTGTCTCTTGCCCCTGCGGGTGGCAGTCTATCTGCGGGGTATATGTTCAACCGTTTTGGACAGGTATTGGATGGGGCGCTGTTCCGACGGTATAAAGAAAACAACAAAAAAATGCCCTCTGACCCGGAGGTCGTCTCAGTGGAGATCCGGGAGGGCAGTACAAAGGGGAGATTAAGTAACATCAACAACCATGGCAATGAACACGCCTACTACATTGCGCTGGCCACCAATGACGAGCATGACGGCGAACGGGAACTTTCTCTGGACGACTTCCTGATTGGTTTGCAAAATGACCAGATTTATATTAAGTCCAAGTGCTTAGGGAAACGTTGCAAGATTGTCCATGACTGCATGATCAATATGAAAACCTTGTCTGAAGTGACGCGGTTCCTGCTCTATGCGTCTGGGGGGGATGAGACTGGGGTTCTATCAGGGGCCTATCGTCTGTTTGAGAATGCCTATGTTTTTATGCCAAGGATCGTATTGGAAGGGGTTATGGTGCACCCAAAGCGATGGAATCTGGCAGCCCATCTTTTTGCGCTGGATACGCTGCAAAGCTTTACCCAGTCTTTTGAGGCGCTCCGGCAGAAATACAAGATCGACGAGATCGTATACCTGGCAGAGTTAGACAACCGGTTAATGCTCGATTTGAACAACGCCTATTCCATGGAAATCTTGTATCAAGAAATGAAAAAGAACAAGATTTTACGGCTGGATGAGCTGGAACAGAATATTTTAACGGACAACTTGTGCCGGGATACCAGTGGTAGAAGCTATGTTTCAGAGATCAGTTGTTCCATGCTGCGAACGACCCAGCGGAAGGCTGGCATCGTACTGGATGATCGCTTGGACTATTGCCTACAGGAAGCCAACAGACCCTTGCTGCTATTGCAAGACGGTTGGGTATACGTCAAGCTCTACCGTATGGATGACCGGGAAAACGAGGTGCTCAACGCAATCTTTTGCAATCTGGACCACATCGGGGCCCCGAACTTCTTTTACCTGCGGTATTCTGATGAGGCCGGGCGGCATTTGAGAGTGCGCTTTCAATATGAGGATCAAGCGGCGGCACAGACGCATTTGCTGGATTTACAAAAAATGCTTCTGGATTTTCGTGAACGAAAACTCATTCACAGTGTGTTGTTTGACATTTATTTTAGAGAAAACAATCGCTATGGGGGAAGTCAACTCATTGCGTTTGCCGAACAGGTATTTTTTGCAGATAGCCGCTTCGTGATTGACCTATTGAATGAATTTGATGAGGACGATGCAGATGGATTGGAACGGGCATACCTGTTGGGCATTGTCACGATCCTCACCGCCTTCTTTGACCGGCGAGAGGATATGCTGCAACAGCTAGACTTGGCGCGACTTCTGGATGAGAATAAAAAAGTATTCAGAAGGAAGAAGCAAGGCTACATCAAAGAAGTGGAACAGCTGCTTTCCCAAGACTTCTCCGGACTCAGTGACCGGATCAACCAGTTGATGCAGGAGCGGGAGGAAGCGCTCAAAAAATACCGAAATCAAATTGAAAGCACAGCACGGCTGACCAGCGCAAAAGAGAACATCATCGCTTCTGTGATCCACATGTTCTGCAACCGCCTGTCAGGGGACAGAAGCCTGGAGCACAGGTATCTAAACATCGTGCGGGAGGCGTTGTCCAATATCATCGAGCGGGACAAGCGTCTTATGAAGAAGGAAGGGTAAGGAGAAGGGCGACGCAGCAATCACATATCATAGATTCAGCTCTTGGACGAATAGAATCGGAAAGGAGTTCATTCTATGGGACAATATAAAGATTTTGACCTGGATATCAAAAAGGTACAGGCACAGGATAATACTACCAATCAGGATGTTGTTCAGGAGGCAGCGACTGCCAGCTGTGGTTGGCTTACAACCAGTTGCAGTGCGCACTGTAGATGATGCGGGTTCCTATCCGTAAGTAAAGAGGAAAGCAATAACGATAGGATATGCTGACAACTGACGGGAATTAGACTGAAGCCTATTTGTCCAAGGGCTGAATCTGTGATATGTTTTTGTGCTTTTGGGGAAAAGGGATGAAACCAATCGGTAGAAAAGACCATATATCAAGTGATGTAAGAAAAAGAACAAGAGGATGGGCACATGATTGGGCATCAAATTTTTTTGGATAAATCCGTAGAAATTGAGGCAACAGATATTATAAATGAGATCACGGCCTATGTAAAGGGTCAGTATAAGAATGGAATGCTACGTCCAGAGTTTTACGACAATGCGTTGCTTCTTACCGCTGAAATTCTACCCTATGTTGAGGACCGGGATGAATGGGTCGACTTGGGGTACCGACTTTGCAGGGCACTGAAACAAGACATGGAAGACCATGGGTATCAGCATCAAACGGCTATGGACAGGGGATTGGGGCATAGATGTTTTGCAGTCAGTGAATTTTGTGAACAAGCCAATCTACTACAAGGATTTTCTCATGGGATGAACCAACTGCTGTTTCTTGCGATCGACAACAAGCTGGAGAGCATCAAGAATGCACCAACAGTTGATAGATACTACGATGCGATCAGTGGTATTTCCGGAACATTGTATTATTTGTTGGACTGTTATGCGACGCAGGAAGAAAGGCGCATTTTAATCAAGGGTGTGGAATACCTATTGTCCCTGACACAGGACAGTGAGTTTTGTGGAAAGCCTATCATCAGGTTCCATATTTTACAGGAGAATCAAATACCAAGCTTTGACCAGGAGGCGTTCCAGGGCGGGAGCATCAATTTTGGGTTAGCCCATGGAATGCTTGGGCCACTCATTGTTTTGGCGAAAGCCTATGCAAAAGGCGTTGTAGTAGATGGCTTAAAAGAAGGCATTGAAAAACTCTATCATTTGTATGAAATTTATCGGCATGAGAATGAGGCACATGTCCCATACTGGCCCGATAAGATCACAGTGGAAGAGTATTGGAACGGGATGTGTAAAATAGAACATCTCCATCGGAAGAGCTCATGGTGCTATGGGAATATAGGGATCATTCGCGGGTTGCAAAAGGTTGCAGCTTATATGGGGTGGTCTGATAGAGAACAAGCATATCTCGAAGCGATGCGGTGTTTTTTGACCCAGGATATGAAGGAGTATCACCT
Source organism: uncultured Oscillospiraceae bacterium (assembly GCA_910578575.1). GTDB lineage: Bacteria > Bacillota > Clostridia > Oscillospirales > Oscillospiraceae > Evtepia. Next base: position 50,234 of record CAJTQP010000005.1, on the reverse strand, counting down.
GATTAGTCCATCACTATGCCATGGCTTTTCCAGCTTAGCGTCCATTCAAAGCTGTGCGTATTCTGCTTATAGAGACCCAAAGCTGATTGTCAACCTGGAACGCAATGTGAAGGAAATCATAAAAGGATATCGCAAGAGCAATGAGGAGAACGTGTCTCTTATGGATATCCGTGATAAGAAAGTTTGGGTTGAGGGGTATTTGGAAGACCTATCCTTACTGACTGGCTCCGTAGGGATTGCAATTACTTTGCTGTCTCTGAGGGGCAACGTGAGGATTGGCAAATTGCTGATGATTGATTGAATGTTCTATGGCTTATAGTTTTCGGTATAGGAGAAAGGGGGCTCTTTCGATGAAAAAAATAATTGCCATTGCGGGGAGCAACAACAAAAGTTCACAGACCTATCGCTTGCTTAAACTGTGGCTGAAACGTATGTCCGAATTGGATGACACCGTGCAATATGAAGTGCTCCTATTGCGAGACTTTAAGCTTGCCATGTGTGAGGGCTGCGGCACCTGTTTAGACAAGGGAGAATGTACATTGGATCAAGAGGATGACATGCCGCTTTTGAGGGAGAAGATGCTGGAGAGTGATATTATTATCTTTTCCAGTCCTGTGTATCACCAAAATATGTCTGGAATTATGAAAAATTTTATTGATCGAGTGGCATTTGATTCTCATAAGTTGGTTTTGCCGGGTAAGCTGGGCTTTACCCTTACCACAACAAGCTTTTTGGGCGGGAAAAATGTTTCTGACATGTTGTGGCAAATACAAACAAGCTTTGGAATCAAAAACATAGACAATTTTGTGTTTAGGGATGCATGTGATGATGAACTTGTATCCAGTGATGAATGGGCAAAGGTAGCGATAGAGGATTTGAAATATCAAATGGAGTTTGGCGGACAACTGCTGGCAAATGAAGGATAACATACCGTATGGTTAAGGGAGACAGCGGAGAAATGAAGAATATAGAAGAAAACTATCGTTTTTTTACTCTTTTTCCAAGAATCATAAAGGATATACTTGTTGTAGATAAGCGATATATTGTTGTTTCATCTTTTGTGACGGTAATTCAGAGCTTAGCCCCTGCACTGTCCCTTCTGATTATGCAGCAGATTGTCAACTCGATTCAACAGGGGATACAAGATATTGTATTTCTTATTCAGTTGGTTGTATTCTATGTTTCTATCGACTTGTTTTCTACAACTATCAGTGGGTTTATGGGCTATTATACCACAAAGTTTTCGATGATATTCAATCTACAGCTTAAAAAGCGTATCATGTACAAAGCAAGTAAATTGAGTTTATGGCATTATGAAAATAGCAATATATATGACAAAATTAAGTTGGCTGAAGGAGCAAATGGGGGGACCCTCATGGCACAATTTACTACCTTGTCGACTTTGATTGGCCAGATCATCACAACATTATCTTATATTTTTATCCTTCTTAGATTCAATTATATGGTTATCCTTGTCATAATTATCATGCCTGTGGCTAAATTTCTGATTACGAACCGTATTAATGTAAAACAATTTAATATTATCAAGGCAAGGACAAATCGAGAAAGAAAAGCGTGGTATTATAATTTCATTGTTACCAATGGTACATATTTTAAGGAACTGAAAAGCTATAACCTCCTAGATTACTTTATCAAAAAATATGATGCATTGTATAAGGACTTTAATGAACAAGATGTTGAGATTACAAAGGAAAGCACAGTCAAGATGACATTACTTAGCATCGTGGAGCAAATAATTACTGGAACAATCTTTGGGTTTATTATTTATTGTGGTTTTACCGGAAGGATTTTGTTAGGGGATGTAGTGGCATATACACGAGCAGTTGTGTCGAATCAAAGCAATATTCAGTCTATGCTGCAATGTGTATCTGAACTCAAAAAGTCAAACCTATATATTAGACAATATTATAGTTTTATTGATTTAGAATATGAGACTGCGCCAGTGTTGGAGGAGCATGAAAAAATTACTGTTGATGAGATACGAAATCTGAAGGTGGAGCATCTTTCCTTTAAATATGATACCGGTGATTATGTGCTGAAAGATTTGAACTTTGAACTGATCAAAGGCAATATTTACGCTATTGTAGGAAAAAATGGTAGCGGCAAAACAACATTAGTCAAACTGCTTATGGGCTTATATGATAATTATGAAGGGAACATTTATATCAATGGAATAGAGATGCGTGACATTGATCGAGAGCACTACATGAAGAGAACAGCATCGCTATTTCAAGATTTTATCAAATACGATGCAACATTCCGGGAAAATATTGGCTATGGCAATCTCTATCTGATGGATAAGGATGAAGCAATTCGAGAATTGAGCGATGAGTTCAGAGTGGGACATATTATTGACAGCAATACCCAGCAGTTGGACACACAATTAGGTTATTGGTTTGATGAGGGAAAGCAAGTTTCTTTGGGGGAATGGCAAAAAATTGCTATAGCACGAACCTTCGCCAAAGATGCAGATGCCATTTTTTTAGATGAACCGAACGCTGCTTTGGACGCGATTTCAGACCATGAGATTGCCTGCCTCTATCAAAAGTTGTTGCAGGATAAAATGGGTGTAATTATCGCACATAAATTCAAGAATCTGATTCACCAGGTAAGTAGTATTTTTGTACTTGATAGGGGGTGTATGATAGAAAGAGGGACGCATGCCGAGCTCATGGAGAATCAGGGTATTTATTATGAGATGTATCAGTTACAAAATATGACTGAAGATGGTGAATCAAAAAATATGAGGAGCACATAATGCTCCCCTTGGACTGCCAGCGGTGAACCCGCAGCCCAAGGGGAGCATTCGCAATCATATCGACTCAGTCACTGAGGGCATTCTTCTGAGAGACCGGCGCCTTACGTTCATAGCAGGCAAAGGCCTCCTCCACCATCGCCTGGTCCGGCTTCCTGGTAAAAGCGCTGACGATGGGGACAATCACCAACCCCGCCAGCATGGCGAAGGCACCACAGTTGATGGGAGACTGGAGCAGGGTAGGGAAGGCGGAGCGGCAGACCATGTTCAAAATCATGATTCCTGCCCCAAAGACGAAGCTGGCCCAGCAGGCCGCCTTGGTGGCCTTTTTCCAATAGAGGCCATAGAGGAAGGGGGCCAGGAACGCGCCTGCCAGAGCGCCCCAAGACACGCCCATAAGTTGGGCAATAAAGCTCACAGACTGCTTATACTGCACGATGGCGATGACCATGGAGATCACCACGAACACCACGATGAAACAGCGCATGATAAAGACGGACTTTCTGTCGTCCATATTCTTCACCAGGTTGTCCTTCAAAAGGTCAATGGTCAGGGTGGAGGAGGAGGCGATGACCAGGGAGGACAAGGTGGACATAGAGGCGGAGAGCACCAAAATCACCACAATGGCGATGAGGATATCTGGCAGCGTGGAGAGCATGGTGGGGATTACGGCGTCATAGCCGTCCTTGGCAATGTCGATCTGATCGGAGAACAGCCGTCCAAAGCCACCTAGGAAATAACAGCCACCAGCCACGACGAACGCAAAGAGGGTGGAGATGATGGTGCCTTTGTGGATGGCATCCTCGGATTTGATGGCGTAAAACTTCTGCACCATCTGAGGCAGCCCCCAGGTGCCCAGACTGGTGAGGATCACCACGCCGATCAGGTTCACCAAGTCAGGTCCAAAGAAAGAGGTAAAGATACCGGGAATGTCGCCGTTGACTGTCTCTGTGTCTACCACGGTGGCAAGCCCTTGTATGGCATTATATAGCCCACCCTGGCTGTTCAGCACGGCGGCGATGATGACACAAATGCCTACCAGCATGATGCAGCCCTGGATGAAATCGTTGATGGCGGTGGCCATATAGCCTCCGGCGATGACGTAAATGCCAGTGAGCACCCCCATGAGGACGATGCACACGGTGTAATCGATGTGGAAGGCCATGCCGAAGAGCCGGGATAGGCCGTTGAAGAGGGAGGCGGTGTAGGGGATGAGAAAGATAAACACGATGATGGATGCCCCGATTTTCAGCCCCTTACTCTGGAACCGCTGCCCAAAAAACTGGGGCATGGTGGCGGAGTTGAAGTGTTGGGTCATGATCCGGGTCCTACGGCCCAGGATCGCCCAGGCCAGCAGGGAGCCGATGAGGGCGTTGCCGATGCCAGCCCAGGTGGCGGCTATGCCGTATTTCCAGCCGAACTGGCCGGCGTAGCCTACGAACACCACGGCGGAGAAGTAGGAGGTGCCGTAGGCAAAGGCTGTCAGCCAGGGGCCCACAGAACGTCCCCCTAGAACGAAGCCGTTGACATCGGTGGCGTTTTTCCGGCAGTATAGGCCGATGCACACCATCACAGCGAAGTAAGCGATGAGCAAGATGAATTTCATGGGAAAGCCTCCAATGTGCTCTTTTGAGCTTTAATGCTTTTTAACTTTAACATCAAAAAGCAAAGAAGTCAAGAGATTTCCCCATTTTTCGGCAAAAAGATGGCCTATAGCTTCAATGCCTTCTGCGGGCAGATATCGATACACTGGGTACAGAGAATACACTCTGTGGCATTGTCCCGATTTCGAGCATTGGAGGTCATGTCCACGTCCATAGGACAGACTTTCTTGCAGGCGCCGCAGTCCGTGCAGGCCGCCTCATCCACCTGCACCCGGAGAAGGGCATAATGGCTCATGGGCTTCAAAAAGACGGTGATGGGGCAGAGGTACTTGCAAAAGGCCCGGTTGTCCTGGAATTTGTAGGCCAGGAGGATGCCTGCGGCGTAGTAGAACAGGTTCCCCAGGAGGAAGGCCACAAACATGATGTGTTCCATATCCGCCGGAGCCAGCCAGAACAGCACCAGCACAAAGGCCAGGGAGAGGGCGAAGAGCAGGAAGCGCAGCCAGTCCAGGCCCTTTCGCCGGGGAGCCTTGGGGCGCTTGTAGGGCAGCAGGTCCAGGACCATGGCGGTCCAGCAGGCGTAGCCGCACCAGCCCCGGCCAAAGAGCAGGGGCCCGCCGATTTTTGCCACCAGGTAGTGGATGGTGGCCGCCTCAAAGACCCCGGAGAAGAGATAGAACCAAAAGCCCTCCAACTGCATGTTCTCCCCACTGAGCAGGCCCACATAGAACAGCATATATAGCCCCACCCCAAGCTGCACCACCAGCCGGGTGTGCTTGCGCTGCTGGATGCCCAGCACGATGCCCAAACAGAGGAAGCCGCCGATGTAGGAGAAGTTGAAGAGATAGAAGAGATTGTCCAAGGTCAGCCATAATGTGACGGCGATTCCCTCAAACAGAAGCAGCATCCCCAGAGGGAAGCGGTATTTTTTCAAAATTTCCATGGGAGACCTCCTCAAAGTCATTTGACCTTTTTATTTTAGCACAGAGGCCTGCCGGGGACAAGACTTCTGACAAGGGAGGGATGGGACGGCGTGCAGTTTTACAGAAAAGAAGTCGAGAGAAAGCATTGACAAGGGGCGGGGGTTGCTCATATAATAAAATTACCCATTTTATATGGGTGCAGTTCAGTGAATCAAAAATTGAGGTGCAAGAGAGATGAAAAGTATTCGTAAAAAAATCACCGTATGCCTGATGGTGACGGTCCTGGTCGCCCTGGTGGCAGTGGGATCCTCTGGGATCACGCTGAATTACAACAGCACCTTGGCCACTGTGGAACAGATGATGCGGGAGACCGCTGTGCTGGCGGCAGAGCGCATCGAGCAGGAGCTCACCGCCTATAAGAATGTGGCCATGGATAGCGGGTGCATCCCCCAACTCTCCGATGGGGCAGTGCCTGTGGAGACCAAGCGGGCCATCCTGGACGAGCGGGTGAGTATGCACGGCTTCCAGCGGGGCAACATCATCGGCGCCGACGGCCGCAGCATCTTTGACGGCCAGGATTATTCCGACCGGGGCTATGTGCAAAAAGCCATGCAGGGGGAGGTCTCCGTGTCGGAGCCCCTCATCAGTAAGATCACCGGGGAACTGTCCATCATGGTGGCGGCCCCCCTCTACGCCGGCGGCGCCCATGGGGGCCAGATCGTGGGCGTGGTCTACTTCGTGCCCCCGGAGACCTTCCTGAATGATATCGTCTCCTCCATCCAGGTCAGCACCAACAGCCGCGCCTACATGATCAACCAGAATGGCGACACCATTGCCGATGTGACCCTGGATACCATCACCACCCAGAACATTGAGCAGGAGGCCCAGGGCGATGCTTCCCTGAAGGAGCTGGCCGAGATTCACGCCGCCATGCGGTCAGGGGAGAACGGCTTTGGCAGCTATCGAGACGCCGAGAAACACGCCCAGTTTGCCGCCTACGCCCCGGTGGGAGGCACCGACGGTTGGAGCGTTGCCGTCACCGCCCTGAAAACCGACTATCTGTCTGATACATATATGAACATGGCCATCAACGTGGTGGTGATCGTGGCCTCCATGCTGGCCTCCATCGTGGTGGCCTTGAAGCTGGCCAACAACATCAGCAATCCCATGCGGGCCTGCGCTGCCCGGATGAAGCTGCTGGTGGCCGGTGACTTGGATTCCCCGGTGCCCCAGGTGAAGGGACAAGATGAGACCGCCGAGCTCACCCGCTCCACTGTGGAGATGGTGACGGGCCTGAACGCCCTGCTCAATGACATCGATTATCTGCTCAACGAGATGGCCAAGCAGAACTTTGACATCCAGTCCGCCAACCGGGATGCCTACGTGGGCAAGTTCCAGAGCATCCTCCACGCCATGCGCAATTTGAAGGTGGAGCTCAGCTCTACCATGCGCCAGATCGACGCCTCCGCCAGTCAGGTCTCCGCTGCCAGCAGCCAGGTCTCCACCGGGGCCCAGACCCTGAGCCACGGAGCCATGGAGCAGGCCAGCTCCGTGGAGGAACTGGCGGCCACCATCACCGATATCTCCAACGGCGCCAAAAAGACCGCCGCCGCCGCGGAGGAAGCGGGGGGCTATGTGGGCCAGGCCGGCGCCCAGCTGGGGATCAGCGTGGAGCACGTGGGTGAGCTGAACGCCGCCATGGAAAAGATTTCCGAGTCCTCGGCGGAGATCGGGAAGATCATCGACACCATCGAGAACATCGCCTTCCAGACCAATATCCTGGCCCTGAATGCCGCCGTGGAGGCCGCGCGGGCCGGCAGCGCCGGGAAGGGCTTCGCCGTGGTGGCCGACGAGGTGCGCAACCTGGCCTCCAAGTCCGACGAGGCCGCCAAGGCCACCAAGGAGCTTATCGAGGGATCTATTGCCGCGGTGAACGAGGGCAGCCAGGCGGTGAACCTGGTCACGGAGTCTTTGGAAAAGACCAGCGAGTACGCCGGGCATGTGACCACACAGATGGACATCGTGGTGGAGGCCGTGGAGAAGCAGACAGAGGCCATCACCCAGGTCACCGAGGGCGTGGACCAGATTTCCTCCGTGGTCCAGACCAACAGCGCCACCGCCCAGGAGAGCGCTGCGGCCAGCGAAGAGCTCTCCGCCGAGGCTGCCAGCTTGAAGCAGCTTGTGGACAGCTTCACCCTGGCCAGGGAGGACGCGGAGGTCTACGCGACCAGATAAAACCATCTACCGTCTATCATGCGGGACCACGTGCAGAACGTGGTCCCGCGTTTTGCATCCTGAAAAGCCTTGTAACATAAGGACTTTCCCAATGGTCGAGGGGCAATTTTGCGCCATCCTCTTGACTTTTTGCCCCAGGGCCTGTACCATGGGGCCGTCTTGCAAGGCACACTCTGTGCAAAGGAGCGCGACACCATGGAAAACAGAAAAAGTTTTGGGGCCTTCCTCCTCCAACGGCGTAAGGAGTTGGGGATGACCCAGAAGGAATTTGCCAACCGCCTCTTCGTCACCGATTCCGCCGTGAGTAAATGGGAGCGGGGGCTGGCCTATCCGGACATCACCCTCTTGCAAAGTATCTGCCAGGTCTTGGAGGTGAGCGAAAAGGAGCTCCTCTCCGCCAGCGAGGACAGCGAGGGCCGGCGGGTGGAGCAGTTGGCCAAGAAGTACCTCCGGCTGAGCCGGAACAACCGCCTGATTCAGTCTATCCTCTATGGAGGGACCCTGGTGATTTGCCTGATCTGCAACCTGGCCGTGAACCACACGTTGTCCTGGTTCTGGCTGGTGCTAGGGGGACTGCTGCTGTGCGCCTCCCTGACCTTCCTGCCCAGCTTCGCCCCGGAGGGGCGGCGGGGGACCACGGTGTTCGGGGGCTTTCTGCTGAGCCTGCTGTTCCTGCTAGGGGTGAGCTGCCTTTACAGTGGGGGAGACTGGTTTCTAACGGCCGCTGTGGCCTCCGTGTTTGGCCTGGGGCTGGTGTTCCTGCCCTTTGTCCTGCGGCAGATTCCCCTGCCACCGGAACTGCGGGAGCGCAAGGCCCTGCTCTATGTGGGCATTGAACTGGCCCTGCTGATCCTGCTCTACGCTGTGTGCATCGCCCCTGTGGAGTCTTACGGCGGGAGCTGGTTCGTCAGCGCCACCCTTTGGACGGTGTTCGGCCTCTCCGTCCTCCTGCTGCCCTTCTTCCTGCGGCGGGCCATCCCCCTGCCGGAGGGCTGGCGGAGCCATAAGGCCCTGGTATACTTTGCCTTTACCAGCCTGCTCCTTCTGGTGGGGATCGGTTGGGAGGGACGGTGCTATACAGGGAGCATATCCCTCCTGGCCTCCTACGCCATCACCCTTTGCAGCCTGGCCCTGCCCTGGGGCTGGTTGGGGCTCGTGCGCTACCTGCCCCTGGGCAGCCCCTGGTACTGCCTGGGGACGGGCTTCCTCTGGAGCGCTGTGTGGCTGGAATGCTTCCCCGTCCTCCTGAACAGCATCCTCATTGCCGTTGGGGAGGCGTCGGACCGTCCGCTGCATCTGCTCCCCTACGGGGTGGATTTCACCAACTGGAGGGATGCCTGGGTGGTCTCCGACAACATCAACTTTATCGTCATCCTGTCCCTCCTGGCCCTGGGTTGTGCCTGCATCGGCATCGGCCGCTGGCGGAAGCAACAGGCGAAACAACAAGGGGAATAAGAAAAAGTGCTGCCTCACAAGAGACAGCACTTTTTATCGGTTTATTTATGGGATGCTCAGGCCAGCTTAGCCTTGGACATCTCGGTGAGCGCGGTGAAAGCAGCCTTGTCGTTGACCGCCATCTCAGCCAGCATCTTGCGGTTGATCTCTACCCCAGCCAGCTTCAGGCCGTGCATGAAGTTAGAATAGTTCATGCCGTTCATCTTGCAAGCGGCGTTGATGCGGGCGATCCAAAGCTGACGGAAGTTGCGCTTCTTCTGCTTGCGGCCCACATAGGCGTAGGTCAGGGACTTCATGACCTGCTCGTTGGCCATCTTGAAGTGCTTGGACTTGGCACCCCAGTAGCCCTTGGCCATCTTCAGGATCTTATTTCTTCTCTTGCGCGTCATCATCGCGCCTTTCACTCTTGCCATGGTTGTTCAGCCTCCTTCGTCTTATTTGTACAGGATCATGCGCTTGATGGCAGCTTCGTTGGTCTTGTCTGCATAAGCGCCGGCGCGGAGGCCGCGTTTACGTTTGGTGCTCTTCTTGTTGAGGATGTGGCTCTTGTTGGCGTGGGCACGCTTAACCTTGCCGTTCTTGGTGAGATTAAAGCGTTTTTTTGCGCCGCTATGGGTCTTGATCTTAGGCATGGCGATGAAACTCCTTATTCTTCGGTTTTGGTCGCGGGTTTTGCGTCTTGATTTTTTTCCTTGCTCTTGCCCTTGGCGTCCTTGGCCTGCTTGCAGGAGAGGAACATGGACATGTGGCGTCCTTCCAGCTTAGGCTCCTTGTCAACGGTAGCCACCTCGGCGCAGGCCTCAGCGAATCGTTCCAACAGGCGCTTGCCGATGTCGGTGTGGGCCATTTCCCGGCCGCGGAAGCGGACGGCGACCTTGACCCGGTTCCCGTCAGCCAGGAACCGCTGGGCATTGCGGATCTTGACATTCAGATCATTGCTGTCGATACCAGGGGACATACGCACTTCTTTGATCTCAACGATCCGCTGGTTTTTCTTGGCCTCCTTGTCCCGCTTGGTCTGTTCAAAGCGGAACTTGCCATAGTCCATGAGCTTGCAGACGGGGGGGACGGCGTTGGGGGAGATCTTGACCAGGTCCAGCTCTGCCTCGTTGGCCTTCCCCATGGCCTCCGCCAGGGACATGACGCCAAGCTGTTCGCCTTGGGCGGAGATCAGGCGCACTTCCTTGTCGTGGATATCTTCATTGATTTGATGAGCCATGTGAGCGATGGTGAACGCACCTCCAATTCTAAAACATAAAAAATGGATACCTCAGAAAGGTATCCGCACAAAAGGAGAACAGCACCCGGTGGGGGCTGCTGTGTCACCATATAAACCCCTTCGCCCTGTGGCGGGAGGTGAGGTCGGCGGAACCTTCCTACTTTGTTTTGCGGGATTTAGTATATCAGAGGGCAGAGCCTTTGTCAACGGGTAGAGATGAAAAATTTTCTCCCCTCCACCGAAATCCCCGAAAAAGGGGGGTGGAGGGGAGAAGATGAGGAGGGAATGGGGTCAGAAATAGCGCAAGATGATGCAGATGCTGGAGATGAGCAGCACCACGATGGTGGGGGGCACGGAGGTTTTGCAATAGCGGGCCCAACTGATGGGGTGGCCCTCCTTGGCGGAGACGGAAGTGCCCACCACGTTGGCGGAGGCGCCGATGGGGGTGGCGCTGCCGCCGATGTCGGTGCCCATGGAGAGGGACCAGGCCAGCACGGACAGGTCCACCCCGGTGGTGACGGCCAGGCTCCGGATCACGGGGATCATGGTGGCGGCGAAGGGGATGTTGTCCACAAAGGCGCTGGCCACAGCGGAGACCCATATAATGATGAGGACCATGAGGATGGCGTTGCCGCCACTGATGGTGCCGATGAGTTCTGCAATCAGCTCCAGGATGCCCGTCTCCTCCAGCCCCCCCACTACGATGAAGAGGCCCACGAAGAAGAGGAGGGTCTTGTAGTCGATGCCTTGCAGGAGCTTCCAGGCATCCTTTCCGGCGGCAATGAGGGTGAGGGCAGCGATAAACACGCCGATACAGGCCACGGTGAAGCCGGTCTGGGCGTGGGTGATCAGCAGGACCACCGCCAGGAGGAAGATGCCGCAGCTCAGGGTGAAATCCCGCCGGTTGGTGATGGCACTGCTGGGGTCCGGACAGGTGATGGCCAGGACCGCCTGTTGGCCGTCGTGCTTCCCCAGCTCCTTATGGAAGCGGAAGTAGAAATAGAGGACGGTGGCCACCAGGGCGATGGCGGCAATGAGACCGGTGTTGGTGATGAAGTCCCCAAAGGTGTACCCCAGGGAGGTGCCGATGATGATGTTGGGCGGGTCCCCACACATGGTGGCAGAGCCCCCCAGATTGGCACAGAAAATCTCCGAGAGGATCATGGGAACTGGGTCAAAGCGCAGGAGCTGGGCCAGCTCCACCGTCACCGCCGCCAGGAAGAGGATCACGGTGATGCTGTCGATGAACATGGCTAGCAGGGCGGACATGATCATAAAGGCCACGAAGATGGGTACGGTGCGGTATTTCACCGTCTTGGCCAAGGTCATACACATCCAGCGGAAGAAGCCCGCCTTGGCCATGCCCTCTACCATAATCATCATACCGGCGATGAACAGGATGGTGGACCAGTTGACGCCGCTGGCGCTTTCGCCGCCAGGGCCCAGTTCATACCAGAAGGACAGGCTGAAGAATTGGTGAAGGTTCAGCGTTTCCAGGGCGGCGGGGACACTGCGCATGGCAAGGCCGAACACCAAAACCAGGGTGGCGCAGCCGCTGAGCAGCGTGACCGTGTGCCGCTGGAACTTATCCAGGATGATGAGCAGGAACATGACCAGGAAAATACTGACGGCTAAAATTTGAGCGAGCAAAGAGCACACCTCCTGAATCAGACTGCCTGACCATCTCAGACGGTCAGGCAGCGAAACTTCTTTGATTCAACTGTCCTATATACAAGATACTGTGAAAGTTGTTGTTTGTCAAGTAAATACACCGTCTTTTGTAACTATGGTTTTCAGAATGTATCATTAAGTTTTTTGTCATAATGGGTCTTTTGGAAGGAGGATGGGAAAGTAAAAGCAGGGGTTACTGTAACTTAGACAACCCCTGCCAGTCAGTATGCTTCCCGCACCTAGGTGCGGTATGTATTTAGCCCTGCCGCCGCTGCAACTGTAGCCGGTCCGCGATCATGGCGATGAACTCGGAGTTGGTAGGTTTTCCTTTGGAATTACTCACTGTAAATCCGAAGTATTTTTGTAGGGTATCCAGGTCGCCCCGGTCCCAGGCCACTTCAATGGCGTGGCGGATGGCCCGCTCCACACGGGAGGCGGTGGTGTTGAACTTCTGAGCCACTTCGGGATAGAGCACCTTGGTGACGGCGTTGATCACGTCCATATCCTCCACGGTCATGATGATGGCCTCCCGGAGGTATTGGTAGCCCTTGATGTGAGCGGGGACCCCGATCTCGTGGATGATGGCGGTGACGTTGGATTCCAGCGTCTGCCGGTCCGCCGGGACGCTGCTGTCCTCCTCCTCAGAGAGCCGGTGGGCCGCCAGCATCTGCACCCGCTGGGCCACGGAGACGGTCTGGCAGGGCTTCATCATATAGTAGTCGCCCCCCTTGATGGCCACCTGGTCCGCCATACAGCCCCGGACGAAATTGGAGAGGGTAAGGGTGCTCACAGGCAGGGGCTTCACAGCCTCCAGCACGTCAAAGCCGTCGATGCGGCCTAGGACCAGGTCCAGGACCATCACGTCCGGGGTGAGCTTTTGAGCCAGTTCAATGGCCTCCTGGCCGTCCCCGGTCTGGCCCACCAGTTCCAGCCCGTCGGTGTTGCGGATGACTTCTGCCAGTGTGGAGCGGAACGCCTCGTTGGCGTCAGCGATGAGAACCTTCTTCTTACTTTCCATGCGTATAGTCTCCCCCCTGGAAGGGTACCCCCTTCCTTCGTTATCATTGGTCACTGCGGTTAGCCAGGAAGCGACGCACCTCCCGCCGGTTTGGGCATAGGACAGGGCGTTTTCTGGCCTGTGCGTGTCCGTTCGGGGGCTTGTAACTTCCAGGATTTTCCTGTATCCATAATTTACCACATTGGGACAGAAAAGACAAGGCAAAAATGGAATAAAATGCCAGAATGCCGAAAAAAGTTTTCGACAGGAATCCACTATATTTGGGCGAAACAACGGGGGTTCTGCCCAGATATGCCGGACAGAACCCCCGTTTGTAGGGTTTGCGTAGGTTTAGAAGTACCGCAGGATCATGCACACGCTGGCGATGACCAGCACCACCACAGTGGCGGGGGCAGAGACCTTGCAGTAGCGGCCCCAGCCGATGGAGAAGCCCTCTTTTGCGGCCACGGAGGTGCCCACCACGTTGGCGGAGGCGCCGATGGGGGTGGCGCTGCCGCCTACATCGGTGCCCATGGAGAGGGACCAGGCCAGCACGGACAGGTCTGTGCCGGTGGTGGCGGCCAGGCTCTTGATCACCGGAACCATGGTGGCGGCGAAGGGAACGTTGTCCACAAAGGCACTGGCGATGGCGGAGACCCACATGATGATGAGGACGATGGCCACGGCGCTGCCGCCGCTGATGGTGCCGATGAAGGCCGCCAGCAGCTCCAGGATGCCCGTCTGCTCCAGGCCACCTACCACGATGAACAGGCCCACGAAGAAGAGGAGGGTCTTGTAGTCCACCCCTTTCAGGATGTCCAGGGCGTGGCGCCAGGAGGTGAGGAGGGTGAGCAGGGCCACCACGGTGCCGATGAGGGCCACGGTGAGGCCGGTGTAGGCGTGGGTGATCAGCAGCACCACGGCCACGGCAAACACCACCCAGCTCAGGGCGAAGGAGGACTTATCCTGGATGGCGGCCTTGGGGTCGAGGACCGTGGCGGACAGCTCGTCGGGATGGACGCTGGTGGCCCGGAGCTGCTTGTGGTACACCAGGTAGAAATAGACCAGGGTGGCGATGAGGGAGACCCCGGCGATGACGCCGATGTTCAGGATGAAATCCCCAAAGGAGTACCCCAGAGAGGTGCCGATGATGATGTTGGGCGGGTCCCCGCACATGGTGGCGGATCCCCCCAGGTTGGCGCAAAAGACCTCCGCCAGGATCATGGGGATGGGGTCAAAGCGCAGGAGCTGGGCCAATTCCACGGTGACGGCGGCCAGGAAAAGGATCACGGTGATGCTGGCGATGAACATGGACAGCACGGCGGAGAGCACCATGAACAGCAGGAACAGGGGGATGACCTGATAGCGCACCGCCTTGGCAAAGGCCATGCACATCCAGCGGAAGAAGCCCGCCTTGGCCATGCCCTCCACCATGATCATCATACCGGCGATGAACACGATGGTGGCCCAGTTGACCCCGCTGGAGTTGGCCCCGGACATGACGGGCTCATACCAGAACTCCAGGGTGAAGACCTGTTGGATGTTTAGGGTCTCTATGGCGGCGCCAGCATTGTGCATACAGACGCCGAAGACCAAGATCAGGGTCAGACCGGCGCTGACCAGGGTGACGATGTGGCGCTCTATCTTGTCGATGATGATAAGGATGAACATCACCAGGAAAATAGCAACGGCCAGAATTTGTGCAAACATACACACACCTCCCAGAAAAAGATTGCCTGGCCGCCAGGAGGGGCGGTCAGGCAGTATAACAGAATCGTTGGGGTCTGTTATGGTTTTACTGTCGTTGTTAAAATACAGCGAAAGCCGTCGTCTGTCAATCCTTTCTATAATTTAATAGGTAATGGATACTTTTGGTCCTGGGAAAAGCGGATTCTGTTAGTTTGTAATCTCACAATGGAAAGATAAAAAATCGGATGGAGAAGGAAGGAAAGCTTCCAAAGGGCGGACAGGCCCGGCGGAACCTGCTCGATAAATTTATACTGGCGCTATAGTATCTCCCCCTTTTCAAATCCCATTTCCTTTGGTAAAATAAACACACATACCTGGCGCTGGAGGATCCTCGGCAGGATATCAGAAGAAGCGCCAGATAGCTACAGGGTTAGACAAGTTGCGCTCTTGATTCTTCGGCGCGAATCAAATAAAATGGACCATGAGGTGAAGGGATGAAAAAACACATCGACGAAGTGAATATCAGCTCTTCTCAGACAAGCAGCGATCCCCAGGGAGCGCTGCGGGAGCAGACCCTCAGAGCAGCCTTTGAGGGGAAGGCAGCCCAGGGGCACGATGTGCGCCTATTGGGGTTATATGACGGACAACAGCTTTGTGCCACGGTCTACGCCGACTTTACCGCCCAAGAGGTGGCGGTGGAGTCTGCCGGCGGCGCTGCCGGGACGGCCTTCGGGCTGGAGGATCAGCCCTCCTGGGCGGGGTTTCGCGCCTTTGCGGAAAGGCGCTGCCTGCCCTGCGTGGAACCGGATTTGCAGGGGTACTTAACCGCCTTGGGCATGGACGACAAAAGCCCCCTGATCGTGCTGCAAAAGGAAGCGGAACAGGTGAATAAGAACCAGCAGTGGATCAAGCTAGAGGTGCTGAAGGCCCCGGCCCTGACAGGGGCGGGTCAAACAGGCTGAGCTGCCCCTGGGGCTTCTCCTCGAAGGCGTTTAAGTAGCGAAAAATCTCCTCGTTGTTGTGAAGAAGCCCCGCCTTTTCACAGCGTCGGTGGAACAGCCGCATGAGCGCCTGATGTTTGGGGCTCTTGAGATAATACCGCTGGCCATAGCAGCGGCGGTAAACCTCTGAGAGCCCAGGGAAGAGCCGGTCCAACTGCTGGTAAAAATATTCCCGGTTCCCCCGGCGCAGGGTCAGGCCCATGCCGAAGCACAGCACGCCTTTGACCCCGGCGGCCTGGCAGAGGTCCAGGAGACCATTGATGTTCTCTTCTGTGTCATTGAGGAAGGGCAGGATGGGAGAGAGCCAGACCACTGTGGGGATCCCGGCCTCCCGCAGCTGCTGCAAGGCGGCGAAGCGGGCCTGGGTGGTGCAGACCCCTGGCTCCAGTTTCCGGCACAGGGCCTCGTCGTAGGTGGTCAGGGTCATCTGGACCACGCACTTGCTCTGGGCGTTGATCTGCGCCAGCAGGGGCAGGTCCCGGAGGACCCGGTCCGACTTGGTGATGAGGGTCACGCCAAAGCCGTGGCGGAGGATACATTCCAGGGCCTGCCGGGTGTGGCCCAGGGTTTTTTCCAGGGGGATGTAGGGGTCCGTCATGGCCCCCATGCCCAGCATACAGGGCTTGCGCCGGCGGCCCAGGGCGTCCTCCAGCAGGGGGATGGCGTTTTCCTTTACCTCCACGTCGGTAAAGTCGTGGTCCATCTGGTAACAGTCGCTGCGGGAATCGCAGTAAATACAACCGTGTTGACAGCCACGGTATAGATTCATGCCATTTTTTGGGGACAGGATGCCCTTGACTGTGGCATAGTGCATGGTGTATCCCTCCTCTTTTGTGAAAGCCGCCCCAAACGGGGCGGCTTTGCTGCGTCATAAAGGCATCAATCCCCTTGCAAGGTGGCGATGAGGGCCCAGACCGACGGGGCGTCTTGGGAAAAGACGGTGATGCAGGCTTCGTCCCAGGTGAAGGAGACTTGACCCTCTGCCGCTAGGGCTTCCGTCACGCTGTCCTGGGTGAGCTCCTCCAGGGCACCGATGCAGCGGGCCAACTGATAGATGTCCGCCTCCGTGTCCAGGCACCAGTGGATGGCGTTGGGGTCGGTGGCGGCGTCCTCGCTGCGGGCAACGTCGGCGGCGGGGAGGTAGTAGCCCTCATAGCGTACCGGCAGGCCGTTTCGCAGGCTCAAATGGCCCTCCGATTCGGCATAGCCTGCGGCGGCAAAGTCGGGCAGATAGCCGGAGAAGGCGTCGGGATGCTGGGCCAGGGTGGAGAGGGTGTAGTCGTCCCCTGCCTCCATGGGGAAGCGCTGGAAGTCTATGGGGTGGTCCCAGAGCCAGTCCAGCAGGGCGTCCACCGCTGCCGGGGCATCGTTCCAGGAACCCCGGATCTGATACCAGCCACTGTCATTCTGGAAGGTGACGGTCTGCTTCTGTCCCTCCCGGCCTTCCGTGGTGATGGGGATGCCCTCCCGCTGGGTCACGGTGGTTTTGGGTTCCACCAGGTTCCCCTGGGGATCCACTTCCTGGACGATGCAGTCCTCCGGCTCCGAGACCGCCCAGTACCCGGCCAGGATGGTCAGGTCGCTGTACTCCTCCAGGCTGCCCCGGCGGGACCAGGTGAGTTGCAGGCAGTAGAGGCTGCCGTCCTCGGCGTAACGGGCTTGGCAGGAGAAGAGAGGATGGTTCTCCATGACCGGGATCACGCCCTCTTCCTCCAACTGCTGCCGCTGCCGGGAAAAGTTCCTGGTGTGGGCGAAGCTCAGGGTGCAGTCGGCTTGGCTGGGGCCCTGGGTTTTGCCTGCCTCACAGGGGGGCGGTGCGGGCAGGGCGTTGCTGTGCTGGTAGGGCAGGGGGTCCTGCTTCCCCTGGGCAGTGATGGTCTCTACGGCATCCTGGCTGGTGCCCTGGCTGCCGGACAGGGCGGCAAAGCCCCCGGCGGCAATGATGCACAAGCAGGCGGCCACAGCCCCCCAACGCAGCCAGGAGGTTCGCCGGGACTTCACAGGCTGGGCCTCCAGGATGAGGTCATCGCTGATATCGGTGAGGCTCTGAAAGAGCCTCTGGGCTCGCTGTTCTTTCATAAAGTGATCCCCTCCTTTTCCAAAGCCTGCCGCAGGTTGGTGCGCAGGCGAAACATACGCTGGGCCAATTTACCGGAGGACATGTGCTGCTCCTTGGCCAGGTCCTGGAGGGACATGCCGTACCAGTACCGGCGCAGGAACAGGACCCGGTCCTCCTGCTTCAGGGCGCGCAGCCAGTGGTCGAGACAGTCGGAGAGCTCTCTGGCCTCCAACTCTCGCTCCATGGTCCTGGGGGAGGGGATGGACTCCTCCAGTTCGCTGAGCAGCTCTGTCATACCGTTGTAGCGTTTCTTCCTATGATTCTTGTTCCAGAGGTTGATGGCGTTGTTGCGGACGATCCGCCCCAGCCAGGCGGAGAAGTGGGTGGGGCGCTGGGGCGGGATGGCCAGCCAAACTTGGTGATAGGCGTCGTTGACGCATTCCTCCGCATCCTCGGCGGAAAGTATGTTGGTGGCGATGCGGGAGCAGAAGGCGCCGTATTTTCGCTGGGTCTCAGCGATGGCCGCCTCATCCCGCTGGATGTATAGGGCGATGATCTGTGCATCCTCCATCGGAATCCCCCTTCCTTTTAACCCTCTATTATAGAAAGACAGGAACGGCATGGAAATATTACGGGAAAACGAGAAAAATTTGAAAAAACCAGCGAAACATCCCGCTAAGGGAAACGGGGGAGCTTATAGTATACAACAAATGTGCTGGAGAGGGCAACAAAAACGCGGGGCCGTTTTCGAGGACGGCCCCGCGTTTTTTGTGGGTTACACGCGCTTGTCGAACCCAGACAAGCCGCTGTGCTTCTCCTTTGGGGAGGATTGGGCGGCTTTGGCCTCATTCCACGCTGCGGTGTACACCTGGGCAGATTCCCGGCGGAACAGGTTTTGCGCCAGGGTTGACGTGGAGGAGACATACTTGGCCATGGTGTCCTGTTCCAGGGTCTTGTAGTCGTCTCCCATGTGGACGCCTGCGGCGCAGTCCTTTTTTGCCTGGGCCTTGACTTGTTCCAAATAGCGGTCCTTCCAGTCGCGCTGGGTGGTGCTGCTTTCGCGGATGGGATCAGAACCCTCTGCCCTGGCGGATTTACGCTGGCTCTGGACCGTGGATGTGCGCAGGGATAGGGGGAGCTTACTGGTGAGGCTGGACCGGCTGAAGGAGAAGCGCCCGCGCATCCGGGACGCTGAGAGATGGGGGCTGATGGTAAATTTCATAGGATACCTCTTTCTTAGTCTGCCGTCAGCTCTGCTCTGGCGGCGCGGTAGGCGGCGAAATAGACCTGGTTGACTTCATAGGAAAATTGCATCTCGGCTTTGGTGGGCACCACCGTCCATTCCCGATTGCCGCTGTGGTAGCTGGCGATCATCTCGCCGTATTCGTCGCAGATGTGGGCGGTGGTGGCGTGATAGCTGACAAAAATACTGGCGGAATAGAAGGGCCCGAAGAGGCTTAACACATGCTCTCCTGGGGTGCCCGCTTCCTGGAGCCGCTCCACCTGAGGGGAGACACGGGCCATGGCCTCCTCCCGCTGGGGGGAGAGGTGCTGGGCCTGATAGTCCCGGACCATCTGGTTGTAATCGGGCTGCATATAGTAGTTCGCTGCCGCGTCCCGGCGGGCGTAGGCCTCCACTTGGGCCAGGAAGGGATCGGTTAAGGCCGCCTTGACCTCCTCCAACAGCGGCTCTGCCCCCGGCTCAAAGGTGCTGATCTCCATGGTGCCGGTGAGGTCGTTGAGGTCGGGGATCACGCTCTCCCCGATCTGCAGCAACAGCTCCACCGGCAGGGCGGCGCGGACCCATAGGACCACGGAAGCGTCGTCATTGTCCCAAACAAGAAGCTGTTGCTCCTCTGCCTCCTGGGCGCGGTACAGTGTTGCCGGGGCCTCTCCCACCTGGACCGGCTCCCCAGGGCTCTGTTTCTCCGGATAGGGGGGATCGTTTTCCCGGTCATTGGAGTAGCCGAAGGTGATGGTCAGGGCGTCGTTGCCCTCATAGACGGTCTCCCCCTTGCCCTGGGAGCTGTGCTCGCTGGCGACGAAAAAGCCGCCGTATTGCACCGGGAGCCAGGAGATCCGGTAGCGCTTGGGCATGGGGGAGCACGCCACACTGGTGGCGATTTTCACCAGCTCCCGTTCCTCTAGGGGGGCCGTGATCCAGAATACGGCGTCCCGTTCCTGGTCCGTCCAGACCAGGATATTGGGCCCATCCGCCGGGTTTTGGTACAGTTCCCCAGGCAGGGTGCCCACCAACACCGGACGCACCACGGCCCCCTCCCACTCCACTTGCAGGGCGGTGGAGGCGATGCCTTTCAAATAGGAGAAGCGCAGCAGGCTGCCCTCTGGGGTCTCATACAGGATGCGGACAAAGTTGCCGGTTTCTGGGGCAAGGACCTCTTCATAGGCTGGAGGGACCCAGGCGGGACGGTACACGGCATCCTCCAGGGCGGGCTGCGCCTCCCCGCTGTGGCGGTAGATGGACCAGGTGGAAAAGACCTCCCGGACCCAACCGGCCAGGGCGTTCCGGGCCGTGGGGCTGAACGCTAGGAGGGAGCAGCCACTCAGCAGCGCTGCCAGCAGCAGGCAGGCCACGGCCTGGGCCAGGCGGTGCCGGACCGGGTGGTCTGTGCGCCGGATCAGCTTTTTCATCTTCCGCTCAAAAGCAGGGGAGAAGCTGTGTTCCGGGGCCTCTGCCACCAGGGCGGCGTACTCCTGGCGGGCGGCATCCAGCAGGAGCCGTCGGGCCAAGTCGTCCAGGGCTTGATCGGTCATGTCGCTCCCTCCTTTCGTCCCTTGGGTGAACAAAAAACTGCCCCCTCATGAAGCATAACGCAACGAGGGGGCAGATTCTCACAGAAAATTCAAAAAATTTATTTCAGGTCTCAGCCGTCCAGGGAAAAGCCCTCCTGGGTCACGATGTCCCGCAGAAGCTGACGGCCCCGGTTGACACGGGTGCTCACCGCCGTTTTGGATAGGCCCAGCTTTTCCGCGATCTCCCCGTCGGCATAGCCCCACAGGAGCTTCATCTCCATAACAGCCCGGTAGGTCTGGGGCAGGCGGGTGAAACTGTCCACCAATTCATGGTAGCCGGTGATGGAGGCGGTGGACTTGGCAAAGGCGTCCCAATCCTCCAGGGGGAGGGTGTCCCGCTTGCTGCGTAACAGGGAGATGGCTTCGTTCCGGGCGATCACGGTGATTAGGGGGGCCAACTCCTGGGTGGGGGCGGACTGGAAGCGGGAGAAGTGCTGGATGATCCGCAGGAAGGCGTTATGGACAGCGTCCTCCGCATCCTGCCGGTTGTGGAGGATGCCCTGGGCCACATGGAACATCACGTTTCGGTAGCTTTGATAGATGTCCTCAAAGCGGCGTTTTTCTTCCGGCGTGTCGAATAGTTGTAGATAATAGACCAGCATAGGCTACCTCCTGGGGTGGGTTGGGCGGCAAAGAACTCTACTATATCATATCGACCCAATGGGCGAAAAATTTAATCCGAGAGAATTTCTTGTCAAAACTGGGGGAGATTCCAGGTACAATAGGTCCATCACGCTGACAGGAGGGGTTCGACATGGACCAGATCACAGCACAGGACAGAAGGGCCTTCGCCTGCCATCTCCGCCGGGAGGAGTGCGCCGGAGGGACGGTGGAGAAATATCTCCGGGACCTGGGGGGCTTTGCCCGCTGGTTGAAGGGGGCGCCGGTGACCAAGGAGGCGGTGGCCGGCTGGAAGGGGTACCTATTGGATCAACACTACGCCCCCACCACCATCAACTCCATGCTGGCGGCGGTGAACCGCTTTTTGGACTTCATGGGCTGGGGGGCGTATCGGGTGAAATTTTTGAAGCTCCAGCGGCGGCTGTTCCGGGATGCCGGGCGGGAGTTGACGCGGGGGGAGTACACCCGCCTTCTGGACACCGCCCAACGCCAGGGGCAGGAGCGTCTGGCCCTGCTCATGGAGACGATCTGCGCCACCGGCATCCGGGTCAGCGAGCTGCAGTACATCACCTTGGAGGCGGTGGGGCTGGGGCGAGCGGAGATCGCCTTGAAGGGCAAGCTGCGCACCATTCTCCTCTCCGCCAAGCTCTGCCGGAAGCTGAAAAAGTACGCCCGGAAACAGGGCATCCGTGCCGGGGAGATTTTCCGCACCAGAGGTGGCACCCCCCTCAGCCGCCGGCAGATCTGGGGGGAGATGAAGCGCCTGAGCCGCCAGGCGGGGGTGGAGCCTGAGAAAGTGTTCCCCCACAATCTCCGCCACCTCTTTGCCACAGTGTTTTACCAGCACAGCAAGGACATTGCCCGGCTGGCGGACGTGCTGGGGCATTCCTCCATTGAGACCACCCGGCTTTACCTCTTAACCACGGGGCAAGAGCACCGCAGGGCTTTGGACCGCTTGGGGATCGTCTCCTAGAAAACAAAAACAATATTTTGACTTCTAAATCGGTGGCCGGCCTGGAGATAAGAGGGAAAATACAACGAAAAAAGCGCAGCTTTCCCGGAATTTGAGGGAAAAAGTGCGCACTGGTGAAAAGCCGCAAAAACCGTCTGGTTTGTGGCTTTGGCTTTTGTGCATAAATGTAGAAAACCAGCTTGTTTTTTCAAATCCTACATGGTATAATTTCCTTGCAATATGGAGTTTGGACCAGCTTTCCCCATCACGGTGCAAACAAAATATTGTTTTTGACCAAAAGCGTGACGAGAAAGGCCGGTGGTGCGATGAAAAAGACACTCTACGACTACTGTGTGGAGCAGGGGAATGCTGCCCTGCTGGAACAGTGGGATGTAGAAGCCAACGCCCCCCTCACGCCCCAAGACCTGGGCTTTGGCAGCCACCAGAAAGCCTGGTGGTGCTGCCCCAAGGGTCACAGCTGGCAGGCGGCGGTGAAGTCCCGGACCCAGGGAGCGGGCTGTCCTGTGTGCGCCAACCGCCAGGTGATTTTTGGGGAAAACGACCTGGCCACCACCCACCCCCAGCTCCTCCCGGAGTGGGACAGCAGCCGCAACGGCAGCCTAACTCCCCAAACCCTGTTGGCCGGATCCCGGCGGAAGGTTTGGTGGTGCTGTCCCAAAGGCCACCGCTGGCAGGCCATGGTGATGGCCCGCACCCAGGGGGCGGGGTGCCCGGTATGCGCCGGGAAAGTGGTGATCCCTGGAGAGAACGATTTGGCCAGCCGGGCCCCTGACATCGCCCGGCAGTGGGACCTTGAAAAAAACGGCACGCTGACCCCGGAGACCTGCACCGCTGCCAGCAACCGCCGGGTCTGGTGGATCTGCCCCCTGGGGCACAGCTACCGGGCCGCTGTGGGCGCCCGGACAGTGAGCGGCTCCGACTGCCCCTACTGCGCGGGACGCAAGGTGCTCCCTGGGTTCAACGACCTGGCCAGCTGTGCCCCGGAAGTTGCCGCCAGCTGGCACCCCAGCCTCAACGGCAGCCTGACGCCGGAGATGGTCACCGTGGGCAGCCGTCATAAGGTCTGGTGGATTTGCCCGGAGGGGCACGTCTGGAAGGCCGTGGTCTATTCCCGCACCGGGGAGAAAAAGTGCGGCTGTCCGCTCTGTGCCGGACGCCACCCCGGTCCGCACCGGCGGAGGACTGCTCTGCCGGTTGGAACCAGTCAAAGCACGGCACCCGCCGTCTTTGAAAATATTTATATAGGAGGAAACCAACCATGAAAAGACGAATTTCGGCCGCTGTGTTGACGCTGTGTCTGTTGATGAGCCTGATGCCTTCTGTGGCGTTTGCTGCTCCCAACGGGACCTTCGACGATGTGGACGGCCACTGGGGTCAAGCTGCTGTGGAGCGCTGGGCGAGCTACGGCGTCGTCAACGGCGACGGCACCGGCAACTTCAACCCCGACAACCAGATGACCCGCGCAGAGTTTGCCACCATGCTGGCCAACATGCTTGGGTACAAGACCAAGGCCACCAATACCTTCGCGGATGTCAACGACAGCGACTGGTTCGCTGACGCCATCCTGAAGCTGGCAGCCGCCGGGGTCATCCAGGGCTCCAACGGCATGGCCAACCCCAACGCACCCATCACCCGCCAGGAGGCCGCTGTGATGATGTGCCGGGCGTTCAACATTCCCACCACCGGCGGGAACCTGAACTTTGCCGACAGCGCTGACGTGGCCGACTGGGCCAAAGGCGCCGTGGCAGCCCTGTCCAGCCGTGGCATGATGAACGGCGTGGGCAACAACAATGTGGCCCCCCTGGCCAACATCAACCGCGCCTCTGTTGCCACCCTGCTGGACAACATGATCACCGAGTACGTCACCGAGGATAAGACCATCTCCGGGAACGTAGACGGCATTGTCCTGGTGGCCGGTGACGCCACTGTCACCGTAGAGGATGCCACCCTGGCCGAAAACCTCATCGTGGCCCCCAAGGCCGACGGCGCGGAAGTTGTCCTCACCGGCAGCACCACCGCCGGCGACGTGTATGTGGATGCCGCCGCCACCGTGAAGGTGGACAGCAACGCCGCCGCTGGCGACGTCCAGGTGGGCGCAGCCAACAGCACCGTGGAAGTGGCCGGTAAGGCCGACACCGTCACCGTGGACAGCGCCGCCGCCGACACCAAGGTCAACGTAGGCAAGGACGCCACCGTCAACACCGTGGACGTGGCCGGGGCCAACACCGCAGTGACCGTGGACGGCAAGGTGGACAACGTCACCGTGGCCCCCTCCGCTACTGGCACCGATGTGGTGGCCAACAGCGGCGCAACTGTGGGTAAGGTGGAGACCTCCGCCAACGACGTCACCGTTTCCGGTAACGGCAAGGTGGAGAATGTCACCGCCAACGACGGTACCGTCTCCGTCACCACTCCCAACACCAATGTGACCAACAAGACCGACTCCGCTGACAACGTGACCAATCAGGGCAAGCCTGTGCCTCCCGAAACCGGCGGCGAGACCCCGACCCCGCCCTCTGGCGGCGGTGGCGGTGGTGGGACCACCACTGAAAAGGCCGATTTGGTTGTTGCACCCTTGGTTGATCAGGCAGCATCCAATGCAATCCCCGGCGCCGACCTGGGTAAGGTCACCGTGGACAGCAAAAAGACCGCTGAAAACACCTATGATGTTACCGTTACCGGTACGAACATCATGAATCACAACAACGCTAATCAAGTTGCTGGTCATTGGGTTGGCTTCGGTATGCCTGCTGCGCCTGAAGGCAAGACGTATAGCTATACTGTGAACAATGCTGAAGTTGCGTCTATTGCTACGCGTACCTATGAAGTGGGCGGAAAGACTTACAATACAGTCTATTTCTCCTTTAACACGCCTGCTGAGTATGTACCTCAGACCATTGTGGTAAAGGATAGCGGTGACGTTGTTGCTACCTATAACGTGAAGTTTAATGTTACGTTTAAGAGCGACTTTGGTGTTAAAGTTCTTGCGACAAAGGCTGAGACGGCGGATATAATAACGAAGCTAGAGAGCGACGAGGGAAAGACCCCCTGGGCACATAAGTTCGCAGAAGGTCTTGGCTTTACAGGGACAACTGTAGACGGAAACACCATCAAGCTGAGTGGTCAGACTACCATTGGGAAGTTAGAAAGTACATCTACTGGGAGCGCTGGCGCTGACGGCTATCTCACGTATGTGCTCAATGTGACGGATGATACCATCAAGAATTTGAAAGTTGGGGCAGCGAGCGAGAATGCAGAACTTGACAATCTTGACTTGACGGGAATCTCTCTTGTGATGAACAAGAAGATTTATGACGGTACTAATACGAACTTTATCAACAATGCTTCTACCACTTACAAGCTTCTTGACGCGAACAACCGTGAGCAGGGTCAGATTACTGTGACTGTTGACACTGCTGGGTGCACAGTTGAAGGGAAGAATACTGTCGTATTCAATTCTAACGGCGGCACTGCTGTTAATAGCAAAGTAGTTAATACCGGTGATAAACTGAGCACCTTGCCGACGCCTACAAAAGCAGGATACACCTTAGAGGGTTGGTACAAGGAAGCGAATTTCGCCACTAAGTGGGCCGAAAGCACTGATACAGTGACTAGTAACATTACTCTCTACGCTAAGTGGACCGCAGACGAGTACACTCTGACATACAACCTCAATTCTGTGGAAGGCACCGCTCCTGAAGGTGGAACTGTTACCGTTGAGAGCACAGGTCTCAAAGCGGCCGCCGCTGTTACTGCGGATGGAAAAACTTTCCTTGGTTGGGCATTTGACTCTTCTGCAAAGAGCGCTGACTATACCGCTGGGGCTGCCATGACCGCAAGTGATCTGATTGCTAAGGCAAGCGGCAAGACCATCACCCTTTATGCCATCTGGGAAGAGAAAGCTCCGGAAGCGAAGGCCTCGACTGCAACAGCAGCAACGATGACTGAGGCTGATTATAAGACCGTTATGCCGATCTTCTTTGGCAAAGACGCAAAATTCCCTGAATATACTGCTGTTGCGTCCGTGACCGAAGTAGAGGACAACAAGTTTGTCGTTACACCCAACAACAGTACCGCCCTTCCCTATGTCACAGGTTTTGAGGCATTCAATGGTGCTGTGACGAATGAACAGAGTGGCTACTATGTGTTGGTAACCTTCCAGGTTACAGAGCCAGAAGTCGCTGATGGAACTACTATTGCAGATGAGACTGTCATTGTAACGCTAAATGGCGGGAAAACTATGACTTATGGACAGCTCAATAGTGGCGCAAACAGCACTTGGGATGGCAAGGTTGCTGTTATGATTCATATTCCATCTTCCGATATCGAAAACGGAAAGTACATTGGTACTGCAATGACGTACAAGATTGACCTAGATGGTGAAAGCGGCAAGGAGTATACTCCCACCGAATACACCCTGGATTTCGGTGGTATGACTTTCAAGGGGACAGCTGATTCTCCCGTAAATCTCAGAGATACATCCACTACTGAGTAACGCCAAGAATTATCTAGGACAGAACTCCCGGCCCCCCACGGCACCCGCCGTGGGGGTCTTTTTCTCCCAACAAAAAGCGCGGGCCACCGGAGTGGTCCGCGCTTTCCGTGTAAAAATCAGGTTGTGGGGAAGGGGGATGGGACGCCGAGGGCGGCGTCCCCTACAAAGACACGCCGGGGTCCTCACCACCCATGGGTTCACAATGGACGTGGTTGGGCGTATCCATGTGCGTCTGCGTGTCGTGAGAGATTCTCACGGTGGATGTAGGGGCCGCCGCCTTCGGCGGCCCGCGCATTTCCCATGGCCTTTGGGTGGTTCCCCTCAATCCTTCATCAACAAATACATCACAGCCTTCTGGGCGTGCAGCCGGTTCTCCGCCTCGTCAAAGACCTCCTGGGCATGGGCCTCGAACACCTCAGCGGTGATCTCCTCCCCCCGGTGGGCAGGCAGGCAGTGGAGCACCAGGGCCCCAGGATGGGCGGCATGCATCACGGTGTCGTTGATCTGATACCCGGCAAAGATGGCCTGGCGCTGTTTGGCCTCCTCCTCCTGGCCCATGGAGGCCCAGACGTCGGTGTACACCGCGTCGGCGTCCTTGGCGGCTTTTAGCACGTCGGGGGTGCAGAGGAACTGGCCGGGGTAGGCTTTGGCAAATTCCAGCACAGAGGGGTCGGGACGGTAATCGTCAGGGCAGGCCACAGCCACCTGCATGCCGCACTTCAAGCCCCCCACGATGAGAGAGTTTGCCATGTTGTTGCCGTCGCCAATGTAACACAGCTTCAAGCCCTCCAGCTTGCCCTTGTGCTCCCGGATGGTCATCAGGTCCGCCAGCACCTGGCAGGGGTGGCAGAAGTCGGTGAGGCCGTTGATGACGGGGATGTCGGCGTATTTCGCCAAAGTCTCCACCTCCTCCTGGTCGAAGGTGCGGACCATGATGCCGTCGCAGTAGCGGGAGAGAACCCGCGCGGTGTCCTCGGCGGGCTCGCTGCGGCCGATCTGGCTGTCCTTGCCGGAGAGGTAGACGCCATAGCCCCCCAACTGGTAGATGCCCGTCTCGAAGGAGACGCGGGTGCGGGTGGAGTTCTTTTCAAAAATCATCGCCAGGGTCTTGCCGGCCAGGTAGGGGTGGGGTGTGCCCGCCTTTTTCAGGGCTTTCAGGTGGTCGGCAGTGTCGAGGATTTCCAAAATCTCTTCTGTGCTGAGGTCCAGCAGCTTTAATAGGTCTTTTTTCACAGGATAGCGCTCCTTTTGTTATGTGTTATAGTACATAGCCGTGCCGGAGGTGGTGGTCGTCGCGGGCCGGCGAAGGCGCCGGCCCCTACAAAGACGCGCCGTGGTCCTCACCAACCGTGGGTTCACAATGCACGGTGCAGGGCGTTACGTGTGCGGCCACTTGTCTTGTGGGCCAACTACGTTGGATGTAGGGGCCGCCGCCCTCGGCGGCCCGTGGTTTACGGAATTTGTATCGTGGAACTCACGCCCAAATCATCGTCCCCACGCCCTTGTGGGACAACATCTCCGTCAAAATCGAGTGGGGGATCCGCCCGTCCAAAATATGCGTGCGCTGCACCCCATGCTCCAACGCATTGACGCAGCAATCGATCTTAGGTATCATCCCCCCACTGATGATACCGCTGCCAATGAGCCCCGGCACCTCCGCCAGCCGGATCTGCCGGATGAGTGTACTCTCATCCTTGGGGTCCTGCAATACCCCCCGCACGTCGGTGAGCAGGATCAACTTCTCCGCCCCCAAAGCCACTGCCAGCTCCGCGGCGGCAGTGTCGGCGTTGATGTTATAGGCGGTGTCGTTGTCGATGCCCAGGGCCACGGTGGACACCACGGGGATGTACCCCGCCGCCAGACAATCCGTCACCACCTGAGGACAGACCTTGACGATCTTCCCCACCAGGCCGTACTTGTCATCCAGCTTCTTGGCCTGGAACAGGGCCCCATCCAGGCCACACAGGCCAATGGCCTTGCCGCCCAGGTTGTTGATGGTGGAAACAAGCCCCTTGTTCACCTTGCCGCAGAGGACTTGCTGGACGATGTCCATGGTCTCCTCATCGGTATAGCGCAGGCCGTCCACAAATTTGGACTCCTTGCCGATGAGCTTGAGCATGTGGCCGATCTCCGGCCCGCCGCCGTGGACCATCACCACCCGCACCCCCACCAGGTTCAGCAGGATGATGTCGCTGATAACAGCCCGGCGCAGCTCCTCGGAGATCATGGCGTTGCCGCCGTACTTGATGATGACGGTTTTTCCATAGTAAGTTTGGATGTAGGGGAGCGCTTCCACCAGGGCGGTGGAGCGCTCCATATAATTACTCATGTCCATGGGTGGACGCCTCCTGTCCGGGTTAGCTTCTGTAGTCCCCGTTGATCTTCACATAGTCGTAGGTCAGGTCGCAGCCCCAGCAGGAGCAGGCGGCGCTGCCCTCATAGAGGGTGACCACGATGGTGATTTCCTTCTCCGAGAGGACGGTTTTCGCCTTGCCCTCGTCAAAGGGTACCCCCTGGCCTCCGGCGCACACCGGGAGCTCCCCGGCGGCGGAGAGGAATTTCACCGCCACGTCCTTGGGGTCAAAGTCAGCCCCGGAATAGCCGATGGCGCAGAGGACCCGGCCCCAGTTGGCGTCCGCGCCAAACATGGCGGTTTTCACCAGGGGAGAGCGGACCACGGCCTTCGCCATGGCCTCGGCCTTTTCCTCGGTGGCGGCACCCTCTACGGTGCAGGTAACTAACCGCCCGGCCCCCTCGCCGTCCCCGGCGATGGCCTTGGCCTCGTGCTCCAGTACAACCCGCAGGGCTTCATAGAAGGCGTCATAGTCCTTGCCGGGACCGCTGATGGGGGCGTTCCCCGCCAGGCCGTTGGCCAGGACCACACAGGTGTCGTTGGTGGAGGTGTCCCCGTCCACGGTAATGCGGTTGAAGGTTTTGGACACCACCTTCCGGAGCATGGGCTGTAGGACGGCAGCGTCGATGGCGCAGTCGGTGGTGACCACACAGAGCATGGTGCCCATGTTGGGGTGGATCATCCCGGAACCCTTGGCCATGGCCCCCAGGGTGACGGCCTTGCCGCCGATGTCCACGGTGACGGCGATCTCCTTGGTGTAGGTGTCAGTGGTCATGATGGCGTGGGCGGCGTCGGTGGCGGCCTGGGCGCTGTCCGCCAGGGATTTGACCAGGGCGGGGACGGCGGCCTCAATGGCGGAGATGTTCAGCTCCACCCCGATGACGCCGGTGGAGCATACGGCGAAATCCTCCGGCTTCAGGCTGGTGGCTGCTGCGGCTGCTGCGGCCATTTTTTTTGCGTTTTCCTCCCCCTTGGGGGCGCAGGCGTTGGCGTTGCCGCTGTCCAGAATGACCCCCTGGGCCTTGCCGTCGGCCAGATAGGCCTGGGTGAGGATCACGGGGTCGGCTTTCACCACGTTGCTGGTATAGGTCCCCGCTGCGGTACAGGGGACGTTGGAGAGGACCATGGCCAGGTCCTTTTTGTTGGGCTGCGGTTCGGCAAAGTTGTCCTTCACGCCGCAGTGCATCCCTGCGGCCTGGAACCCTTGGGCGGCAGTGACGCCGCCGGAAATGATTTGCATATCGGATATCCTCCTTGTGGAATGGATTTCATTTATAGAAGCCCTGTGGCCTCGTCAAAGCCCAGCATCAGGTTCATGTTCTGCACCGCCGCCCCGGAGGCCCCCTTGCCCAGGTTGTCGAAAAGGGCGGTGATGGTGGTCTGTTCCTCATAGCCGCAGACGATGAGTTGAAGCTGGTTGGTGCCCACCAGGGTGTTGGAATAGATCACCGGCTCCTCCCCCCCGAAGGGGGCCACAGAGACAAAGGCGGCGTCCTGATAGTAGGCTTCCAGGATATTGTAGAGGTTGTAGGCAGTGGGCCCGCCGGGAAGGGTGTCGTTGCGCAGCATCACCGTGGTGGCCATCCCCTGGATATAGTCCCCCAACACTGGGTGGAACACCGGGGGAGCGCTGAGGCCGCAGACGTGGACCATTTCCGGGATGTGCTTGTGGTGCAGGCCTGTGGCGTAGATCCGGGCGGAGGCGTGGCGGGGATCCCGGTCGGGGTCCTGGTACTCGGCAATGAGCTTCTTCCCGCCGCCGGAGTAGCCCGTCAGGGAGTAGGCACACAGGGGATGGTCCGGGGAAAGAACGCCCAACTGCACCAGGGGGTAGACGCTGGCAATGAAGCCAGAGGCATGGCAGCCGGGGTTGGCCACCCGCTTGGCGGAGAGGATGTCAGAGCGGTGCTGGGGGGACAGCTCCGGGAAGCCGTAGGCCCAGCCAGGGGCGGTGCGGTGGGCGGTGGAGGCGTCAATGACCCGCGTGTCCGGGTTCTCGATCAGGGACACCGCCTCCACGGCGGCGGCGTCGGGGAGACAGAGGAACACCAGGTCCGCGGCGTTCAGGAGCTTCTTCCGCTCCGCCACGTCCTTCCGTTTGTCCTCGTCAATGCGCAGCAGTTCGATGTCCTCCCGCGCCCCCAGACGGTCATAGATTTGCAGCCCTGTGGTGCCCTCCTGGCCGTCGATATATACCTTAGGTTTGCGCATAAGGTCACTCCTTGTCAGATTCTTCTTCCAGCGCTTCGATCAAAAAGCTCACCGGGCGGAAACCGTCGTTGCAGGAGAGCATGGCGGAGCGCTTGTTCTTCATCCACCCGTCATAAAAATCCTCCCCACCGTGGGACAGGGCCAGGACGAAGGGGGACATGGTCTCCCAGGCACTCAGGCACAGGCCCTCCGGGCGCCGCCAACCGTTGGCGAAAAAGACCTGGCCCTCCCGCAGATCGCAGGGGTGTTCGATGGGGTTTTCATAGCGGTCGATCAGGTCCTGGTAGTGGGCCTTTCGCATGACGGTGATGCGGCATTTTCTCATTGGATCTGCCTCTCTAACTGTCGCGCCAAGTCTTGCAGCTGGGCCCGCTCCTGGAGGGTACAGGGGAAGAGAACGTAGCTGTCGCTGTCAATGTCGATCACAGACAGGCAGCAGCTTTTGGCAGACCATTGGCTGTTGATGCGCTGGATCCAATCCGAGACATCCTTGCTGGGGTCCAGCCACCGCTTGTCCAGGGGCAGCTTGAGCCGCTTGGTACCTTTCAGGTTTTGGATAAAATGCAGGAAGTCCGGCAGCTCATCCTTCCAGTCCCGTTCGCAGACGTACTGGGCTTCTATCAGGATTTCCACCAGGCCGATCCACTTGAGGACGTCTAGGTCGTCCTCAAGCTCAAGGCCCCGCAGCGCGTAGAGATGGAAGTTACTTTCCACATAACTGTAGATGTCATCGGCGCAAACGCGAATCCACTCCATGACCCATGGGTCCCCATGGGAGATGATGGCGGCGATGTCTATCAGCGGCTGACCCGACGGAGGGGAGGGAGGCGCAGGTATGGAGGGCTGCGTTTCCCGCCCCGCCGGGGGCTGTTTTTTGAAGCGGTCAAAGAATCCCATCTCAAGTCCTCTCCGCCACAAAGGCCCGCATCAGGGCGATCTGCTTCTCTACGGCCTCCCTGGCCGGCCCGCCGAATACCTTGCGTCCGTTGACGCAGGTTTCCAGGGAGAGGGCCTGGTAGACATCCTCCTCAAAGGCGGGGGAGACCTTTTTGTAGTCCTCCAGGGGCAGGGTTTCCAGGCTGTTGCCGGTCTCCACGCAGTGGCCCACTAGCTTGCCCACGATGCCGTAGGCCTCCCGGAAGGGCACGCCCTTCTTGGCCAGGTAGTCGGCGCAGTCGGTGGCGGAGATGAAACCGCCGTTGGCAGCCTTGCGCATGTTGTCCCGGTTGACGCTGAGGGTGTCGATCATGGCGGTGAACACCGGCAGGCACAGCTCCACAGTGTCGATGGTGTCGAACACCGGCTCCTTGTCCTCCTGCATGTCCTTGTTGTAGGCCAGGGGGATGCCCTTCATCACGGTAAGTAGGGTAATCAGGGCCCCGTACACCCGCCCGGTCTTGCCCCGCACCAGCTCCGCCACGTCGGGGTTCTTTTTCTGGGGCATGATGGAGGAACCGGTGGCGTAAGCGTCGTCCAGCTCCACGAACTTGAACTCCCAGGAGCACCAGAGGATCAGCTCCTCGGAGAAGCGGGACAGGTGCATCATGAGGATGGAGCAGGCGGAGAGGAATTCGATGGCAAAGTCCCGGTCGGAGACAGAGTCCAGGGAGTTCTCCGTGGGCTTTTGGAAGCCCAGGGCAGCGGCGGTCTGGAAGCGGTCCACGGGATGGGTGGAGGTGGCCAGAGCCCCGGCCCCCAGGGGGCACTCGTCCAGCCGCTCCATGCAGTCCTCCAGGCGGGTGATGTCCCGCTTGAACATGCTGGCGTAGGCCATGAGGGCGTGGGCAAAGGTGATGGGTTGGGCCCGCTGGAGGTGGGTGTAACCGGGCATCACGGCATCGAGGTTCTCCTCTGCCCGGCGCATGAGGACGTTTTCCAGATCCAGGAGCATCCCCACGATGACGGGAATCTCCTCCTTCACAAAGAGGCGGAAGTCTAGGGCCACCTGGTCGTTGCGGCTGCGAGCGGTGTGGAGGCGCTTGCCTGCCTGGCCGATGCGCTCCGTGAGCAGGACCTCCATGTTCATGTGGATGTCCTCGCTGTCTTTGGTGAATTCCACCTTGCCCTCCTGGATCTCTGTCAAAAGAGTTTTTAGGGCGGCAATGATGGTGTCGGCCTCCGCCTGGGGGATGATGCCCTGCTTGCCCAGCATGGCGGCGTGGGCGATGGAGCCGGTGATATCCTGCTTGTAGAGGCGGGCGTCGAAGGAAATGGAGGAGTTGAAGTCGTTGACTTGGTTGTCGGTCTCCTTTTGGAACCGGCCGGCCCAGAGTTTCATAGGCGTCGTTCCTTTCTGCATCCTAATTTGGAAAAAACGGAGGGCAGGAGTGGGAGACCGCTCCTGCCCGGCGCATGTATGGAATGATAAATAGAGGGGATGGGGCTCAGTTCTTTTTCAGCTTGCCCTGCTCCCGGAGTGCCTGGACAGTGGTGGGCAGGCCCCAGAGGTTGATGAAGCCGGCGGAGTCCTTCTGATCGTAGTCAGAGGCGTCGAAGGTGGCCAGGTCCTCAGAGTAGAGGGAATAGGGGGAGGTCATGCCGGCGGGGATGATGTTGCCTTTATAGAGCTTTAGCTTCACGGTGCCGGTGACGTACTCGTTGGCCTTGTCGGCAAAGGCGGAGAGGGCTTCCCGCAGGGGGGAGAACCACTTGCCGTTGTAGATCAGGTCGGCAAAGTCGATGGCCAGCTTCTGCTTCTCGTGGAGGGTGTCCTTGTCCACGGTGATCATCTCCAGCTGCTCATGGGCGAAGTAGAGGATGGTGCCGCCGGGGGTCTCATAGACGCCCCGGTCCTTCATGCCCACCAGCCGGTTTTCCACGATGTCCAGGATACCGATGCCGTTCTTGCCGCCCAGCTCGTTGAGTTTTTCGATGAGCAGGGAGGCCTTCATCTTCTCCCCGTTGAGGGCGACAGGGACACCGGCCTCAAAGTCCAGGCTGATGTAGGTGGGTTCGTCGGGCGCCTGGAGGGGGGAGACGCCCATCTCCAAGAAACCGGGCTTTTCCAACTGGGCCTCGTTGGCGGGGTCCTCCAGGTCCAGGCCCTCATGGCTCAGGTGCCAGAGGTTCTTGTCCTTGGAGTAGTTGGTCTCACGGGTGATCTTCAGGGGGACGTTGTGGGCCTCGGCGTAGTCGATCTCCTCGTCCCGGCTCTGGATGTCCCACTCCCGCCAGGGGGCAATGACCTTCATACCGGGGGCGAAGCGCTTGATGGCCAGCTCGAAGCGCACCTGGTCGTTGCCCTTGCCGGTGCAGCCGTGGGCGATGGCGTCGGCCCCCTCAGCCAGGGCCACTTCTGCCAGTTTCTTGCCGATGATAGGCCGGGCAAAGGCGGTGCCCAGCAGATACTTTTCATAGGTGGCCCCCATTTTCAGGGAGGGGATGATCACGTCGTCTACCATCTCGTCCACCAGGTCTGCTACGATGAGCTTGCTGGCGCCGGTTTTCAGGGCCTTTTCCTCCAGCCCTTCCAGCTCGTCGGCCTGTCCCACGTTGCCGGACACGGCAATGATCTCAGGGTTATTGTAGTTCTCCTTGAGCCAGGGGATGATGATGGATGTATCCAGTCCGCCGGAATAGGCGAGCACAACTTTTTTAATGTCAGCCATAGGGAAATTACCTCCAATTTTTCACTTGGGTCTTTTCATGAAGCAAGAATACCACGACTGGGGATAAAATGCAAGCAAATTTCGCATAATCATTCGTGATTTGACCGAAAAATACCGGGTCATTTTCCACAAAAACGAATATTATTAGGGGATATACGGATATATATTCAATGCCATACAACCTCATCGCCTTTCTTGACTTTTGGCGCGAAGGCTGGTACAATGACAACGTTCCAAATTGAGAGTATCTCACCTGCGCCTGTGATGGAATTGGTAGACATGCGAGATTTAGGTTCTCGTGCGGCAACGCGTGTGGGTTCGAGTCCCTTCAGGCGCACCACGAAAAAGTCTTGTAGCACAACAGCTACAAGGCTTTTTCCTTATCAAACTCCCTCACCAATGGCGCGTTTTTTCGATAAACCGAAAAGTCCTCAGTCGATTGTATCATCGACTGAGGACTTTCGTGGTGCGCGAGGCGGGACTTGAACCCGCACGTGCGTATTGCACACTAGAACCTGAATCTAGCGAGTCTGCCAATTCCACCACTCGCGCATGGTTTGCGCCAAAACAGTTCAGCTCCAGCGCGAGGATTATAATACCATGGAGCAGTGAAAAAGTCAAGGGATTTTCGGGAATTTTTTACTTGGTTCCGAAAATCCGATCTCCCGCGTCTCCCAAGCCGGGAACGATGTATCCGTGGTCGTTGAGCGCCTGGTCCACCGCTGCCACGTAGAGCTCTACGTCGGGGTGATCTGCCCGGATCCGGGCGATGCCCTCCGGGGCGGCCAGGATGTTCATGAGCTTGATGTGTTGCACTCCGTACTCCTTGATAAAGCCGATGGCGGCGGAGGCAGAACCCCCGGTGGCCAGCATGGGGTCCAGGACGATCACATCCCGTTGGGCGATATCCTGGGGCATTTTGCAATAATATTTCACCGGGGCCAAGGTCTCTGGGTCCCGGAAAAGGCCGATGTGGCCCACTTTGGCGGAGGGGATCAGGGCAAACACACCGTCCACCATCCCCAGTCCCGCCCGGAGGATGGGGACGATGGCCAGCTTCTTCCCGGCGATTTTTTTGGTTACAGCTTGCGCCACCGGGGTCTGGACGGTGACCTCCTTCAGGGGCAGGTCACGGGTGGCCTCATAGCACATAAGGGTGGCGATTTCCCCCACTACCTGGCGGAAGTCCTTCACGCCGGTGGTCTCATCCCGGAGGATGGACAGTTTATGCTGGAGCAGGGGGTGTTCCAATACGTGTACCATATCGTCCATAATCATTCTCCTTTCGGTTCCTTGGCTTCCTTGGCCAGCCGTTCCCGCTCCGCTTGGGACAGGCGGTGGTACACTGGCACCAGGCGGCTGGGGGAGACGGTCTGGCCTGAACGGGCCAGGGTCAGGGCTTCCCGCGCCACCCCCCAGGCGCTTTGCAGACGCAGGTTGGCGGGGGCCAGCCGGGCGGGGATGCCCGCCTCTCGCAGGGCTGCGTAGCACAGCTGGGCCCCGTCCCCCACCACAAGCTGGGTGGTCTGGGTATCCCGCAACTCTGCCACCAGATCCTCCAGGGAAATGGCCCGGTCGGGGGTCAGGCGCTGAGGCTGCTGGTCCACCCCGCGAAAGCGGGCGTTGTAGATTTGCTTGCGCCGGGCATCCATGGCGGTGCAGATTTCGCCCGCAAAGCCGGCTACGTTCCAGGCCATGGAGGCCAAGGTGGAGCAGCCGGCGCAGGGTAATTCCGCCGCCCAGGCCAGGCCCTTGGCGGTGGAGACCCCGATGCGCAGCCCGGTGAAGGACCCCGGCCCCGCCGCTACGGCGATGAGGTCTAGCTCCGATACCCGGCAGCCGTAGGAGGCCAGAAGCCCCTGGGCCATGGGCAGAAGGGTCTGGCTGTGGGTGAGGCCGCTGTTTTGAAAGCTCTGGGCCAACAGGGTTTCGTCCTCACACAGGGCCACTGAGGCCGCGGTGGCGGAGGATTCCAAGGCCAAAATCTTCACGGCAGCGCCACCCCCTCAATGGTAATGATCCGTTCCTGTTCCCCGTTCCCCCGGCGGATGTCCACGAAAATGGTGCCGGGCTCTAAGGCATCCCGGATGTTCTCGCTCCACTCCACGGCGCAGATGCCCCCCCGGCTGAGGAAGTCCTCCCAGCCGATGTCAAAGAGCTCCTCGGCGCTGGTGAGGCGGTACATATCAAAGTGGAACAGAGGGAGCTTCCCCCCTTCATATTCGTTAACGATGGTAAAGGTGGGGCTGACCACCCGGCTTTGGATGCCCAGGCCCTGGGCCATCCCCCGGACAAAGGCGGTCTTACCCGCCCCCAGGTCCCCTGTGAAGGCCACCACGCTGCCAGGGGGGCAGACCTGGGCCAGAGCTGCCCCAAGGGCCTCGGTGGCCTGAGGACTGTTGGAAAAGCGCTCCACAATGCGCCTCCTCTCCCGTTTGTCCCACAAGGGGACAATTTTTATTCTGTATTGTAACACATATTTTCCGGACTTGCACCCCTCTGTGACAAAATTTGTGGGCTGGGACGGGTATCCTTATAAGGAGAATGGAAAAAGAAGGGGGTGGAAAGGATATGGGGAAGGCCTTGCAAACGCGGCGGAAGGAATGGCCGTTGTTTTTCCTCTGCCTGGCTGCCGCCCTCTGGGGGCTGGCGCTGATCTTTTCTGCCACCCGTTATGACGAGGCGTTACACGGCCTGCCAGGGAAGCAGGCCATCGCCCTAGCGGTGGGGGTGGGGGTGTGTTGGGTGATCTCCCAGCTGGATATCCTGGCCTTGATGGACAAGCTCTGGTGGCTGCTGCCGGTGGTCAATGTGGGCCAGTTGTTGCTGTTGGTTCCCCTGGGCAACGACGACGGCACAGGGAACAAGAGCTGGGTGGCTCTGCCGGGGGGCTTCAACCTCCAACCGGCGGAGGTGGTGAAACTCTGCTTCCTGCTGCTGCTATCCCTCCAGCTCAGCCGCCTCCGGGACCGGGGCCTGAACCGGCCAGTGGCCATCCTCCTGTTGGGGGGGCACACCCTGGCCCTGTGCGGCCTGCTCTACGCCGTCTCCGGGGACATCGGCATGGTGGCGGTGTATCTGGCCATGTATCTGGTGATGCTCTGGTCGGCAGGGGTCCACCCCCTGTGGCTCCTGGGCCAGGTGGCCGCGGGGGTGGGGGTGGTGGCTCTGCTGTGGTCCCGGCTGCCGGAGTATGTGCGCCTGCGCTTTCTGGTGGTGGTGGACCATGGGCTAGATCCTCTGGGCAAGGGTTTTCAGCAGGAGCGAAGCCTGTTGGCCATCGGCTCCGGCCAGCTCACAGGGCAGGGCTACCTCCAGGGGACCCAGACCCAGAACCCCTCCTCCTCGGCCTTGCCGGCCCGGCATACGGATTTTATTTTCTCCGTGGCAGGGGAGGAGCTGGGCCTGGTGGGCTGCGTGCTCTTGCTGGTCCTGCTGGGGGCCATCGTGCTGCGCTGCGTGGCCCTGGCCCGGCGGCAGGGGAGCTTTTTGGCTGCCAGCATCTGCGCTGGAGTGGGGGGGATGCTGGGGGTGCAGACCATCCTCAACGTGGCCATGTGCCTGTACGCCGCCCCAGTGGTGGGGGTGACCCTGCCCTTTTTCAGCTATGGCGGCTCCTCCCTCATCAGCACCTTTGCCGGGGTGGGGCTGGTGATGGCCCTGGCCCGGCAGGGGCTGGAAGGAAGCGGAAAATGGAAGTAGGAATGATGGCGGGGAAAGGGGGAAAGCTAGGATTACTTTTTTCCAAAGGAGGCGTATCTTATGAGAGAGACCCGATTTCCCTGGGGCGGGCGCTTCGCCCTGCTGCTGGCCCTGCTGAGTATGCTGATGACCATTCCTGCCCTGGCCCTCTTTGACCACGACGACCTGGTCACTGGCGGGGGCGTCACCCCCATTGCGGAAAACCTGAGCCTGACCACCTATAAAAATGTGGCAGTGAACGGCAGTTTCACGGCGGTGGATCCCGATGGGGGCAGCGTGACCTTCCGGGTGACCAAGAACCCTGCGCGAGGCGAGATCACCCAGGGGGAGGAGGGAAGCGCCAGCTTCACCTATACCCCCTATGAGAACAAGACCGGCAAAGACAGTTTCACCTATGTGGCAGAGGACGGGGACGGGAACGTCTCCCAGCCCGCCACGGTCTCTGTGAAAATCAGCAAGCAGAAGAGTGAAGTGACCTATAGCGACATGGCAGGCCACCCGGCCCAGAAGGCCGCTGTGACCCTGGCGGAGCAGGGGGTCTTTGTAGGGGAACAGGTGGGGGAGACCTGGCTGTTCCACCCGGAGGCCATGGTGAGCCGAGAGGAGTTCCTGGCTATGGCTATGGACCTGGTGGGGGCGGAGACCCTGCCGGTGGAAAACACCGGGTTTTCCGACGATGACAGTATTTCCACCTGGGCCAAGCCCTATGTGGCCTCTGCCCTCCAGACGGGGACCATCCAGGGCAGCGGGGAAGGGGAACAAGGCCCCGCCTTTGCCCCGGACCGGGTGATCTCCCAGACCGAGGCGGCGGTGATGTTGAACCGCTTATTGCGGGTGTCTGACGTGGCTTTCCGGGACCTGGCGGAGGATGCCGCCCCAGCCTGGGCCTATCAGTCTGTGGCGAACCTGGAGGCGGTGGGGGTGCTCAGCACCGGCACCGACGGCGCCCTGACCCTCTCCGATACCCTCACCCGTGGGGAGGCGGCGGAGATGCTCCTGTGCGCCCAGGAGGTTTTGGACTTCCGGGCGGGACGCTGAGATCGTCGTTGTAGTTGTATCTAAAAAGCAGTAGAAAAAGCCCTGGAAGCGTGACGTTGGCGCTTCCAGGGCTTTTGGTGTAACTGTTTTGACGATATGGGGAGGGGAACCGGTGGTGGTTCACCGCCGGGTTAAGAACATGATGATGATCCCTGCGATGATGGGCAGGAAGATGATGCCATAGAGGATGACTGCCAGTAGCGAGCGCATGGTGTGCCGCCTCCTTCCTTGTGGTCATGATACCAGAGGCCGGGGGGAATGTCAACTGTCCCAGACTGGGGAGACTATGGGGTGAGGCGCAATTTTTTCCAGTCGAGGTGAAACCAAAGGGGCGTTTTCTGTGATATTATTAGTGAAAGCGGCTTTCAAAAACCAAGAAGGAGCGACACTGCATGAGAGAAGCAGCCATGGTAGAAAAAATGCAGGAGGGTGACGCCTCCGGCCTGGAGGCCCTGATGGACCGGTACATCCCCTATGTCTCCACAGTGGTATGGAATATCCTCCGGGGAGCCATGCCCGCGGAGGACGGAGAGGAGGTCGTGTCAGACGTATTTCTGGCCGCCTGGAAACAGGCTGGTGATTTGGTCCCCGGCCATGTCAAGGGCTGGCTGGGGGCGGTGGCCAGGAACCAAGCCAAGAACAAGCTGCGCCAGCGGGGGTTGACCCTATCCTTAGAGGACGATGCCCTGGATATCCCAGGACTGGAGGACCCGGCCAATGATATAGAACGGGCGGAGGAACGGTTCCTGGTTCGCCAGGCGCTGGGCAGCCTGCCCGACCAGGAGAAGGAGATCTTTCTGCGCTATTATTACTACGCCCAAAGCGTGAAGGAGGTGGCCCGGAGCATGGGCTTGAAGGAAGGGACCGTCAAGACCAAGCTGAAACGGGGCCGCGTGAAGTTGAAGGAAACACTGATGAGGGAGGGGTTCGCGTATGAAGCGTAACATTTCTGACTTGCTGGATACGTATATGGAAGAAGACGTGGAGCTGGAGGCGGAAACAGTCCTCTCTCCCACACGGATCAAGGAGTTGACCATGAATAAACTGAATCAGAACCAAAACCATACAGAGAAGAAGAGAGGGAAGCACTTTCCCATCCGGGTGCTCATCGCGGCGGCAGCGGTTGCGGCCCTGTCTGCCACCGCCCTGGCGGCGGATATCGGCGGCGTGGGGTCCACCCTCCAGAGCTATTTTGCCAAAGAGGGGGAATCCCTGAGCAGTGCCCAGATTCAGGTGATCGACAACCTGGGGGCTACCTTCTCCGGCGGTGTCACCAGTGAGGGCGCCACCCTCACCCCCCTGGCCGCTATGGCGGATGAGAACGTCTACTACCTGCGCCTGCGAGTGGAGGCCCCCCAGGGGACCGTCCTGCCGGATTTGGACGAGGATACCGGCTATTACCAGCTCTTTGGAGGCGAGACGGAGAACAGCATGGACCTGGACCTGAGCGCTTACGGCGGGGAGTATGCCCCTGGCTACTGGTCAGACTACACCTGGCTGCCCGACGCGGACCCCACAGACAACGTGAAGGAAGCGGTACTGCGCTATCAGGTGCCCTCTGAGGATGGAGAGGCAGACTCCCGCCTGAAGTTCAACGACGGTGTCTCCAAGCCCCTGACCATCCACGGCCTGTGGATCCAGAGCCCGGACAAGGGGTATACCCAGGTGTTCGGCGGGACCTTCACCTTTGATATCGGCAAGAACTTTGAGAGCCAGAGCATGGCCCTGGACTGCGCGGGGCTCAGCTATCACGACGAGACCTTTGACATCACCAGCGCCCCGGACAGCATGACCCTGTCCCCCCTGAGTCTGTCCTGTCAGTACAAGTGTACCCTTCTGGAAAACCAGTGGGTGGGTTGGGGTGTCGGCCCCATCAAGATCGTCCTGAAGGACGGCACGGTGTTCTATGATAACGCGGAGGGCTATTCCTTCACCGGGAACTGCCTGGATGATATCCCCATTGCGGACCTACCCCGGAGCCAGGAACCCAGCAGCAGTCATAGAGATATCATCGTCTTCGACCAGCCCCTGGATCTGACCCAGGTGGACTATGTGGAATATGGGGGAGAGCGGATTTCTGTGGATACGGAGTAATACAACAATCACTGCATCACGATAATATATCAAACAGGACCGGCGCGGAAGCTCTCCGCGCCGGTCCTGTTTGATATGCGTTATGAGTTCTCCTTTCGGAAGGTGAAGAACCGCTGGCCGATGTAGTTCAGGGCCACAAAGAGCACCATGCCAAAGAGCATGGCCACGTTCTCCCGGAATTGCTGGGACTGGCCAGAGAGCAGGTGGAGCATCAGGGGCTTGGAGATGCCATAGGCCAGGAGATAGCACACGGCGATGTTGATGACAAAGCGCACCACCTCGCCCCAGGAGCGTTTCTTACTGCGGAAGGTGAAGTATTTGTTGAGGAAGAAGCTCAGGATGCTGCCAAAGAAGTAGTTGGCAAAAGAGGACTGCCAATAGGTACAGTGGAGCTTGTTGTAGAGCACGAACATGATGGTGGTGCCCACCACGGTGTTCAGCACCCCCACTAGGCCAAAGCGGACCAGGGAGCTCTGCCACAGGCGATCCCAATATCGTTTCATGGCGGCACCTCTTATCCCAGGATCCCGTAGCTGATGAGGGTGACGATGATCCCGGCGATCATGCAGCCCACGCCGATGGCGGAGATGGCGTCCCGCAGGCGCATTTGCAGCACAGAGGCCACCAAAGCGCCGGTCCAGGCGCCGGTGCCGGGCAGGGGGATGGCCACCAGGAAGCACAGCCCAAGCCAGCGGAAGCGCTCCAGCTTCTTGCTGTTGCGGTGGGCCTTTTGCTCCAGCTTGTGGGCCAGGGTGCGCAGCTTCTCCCAGCGCT
This sequence comes from uncultured Oscillospiraceae bacterium, assembly GCA_910578575.1. GTDB lineage: Bacteria > Bacillota > Clostridia > Oscillospirales > Oscillospiraceae > Evtepia. The sequence continues at coordinate 7,922 of CAJTQP010000005.1, read as the reverse complement.
TCATCCAGTTGATGATCTTCCGGGCGAAGAGGATGATGAAGGGGACCGGCACCATGTTCCCCACCACTGTGACCAGATAGGCCACCTCCCAGGGGAAATCATAGAGCATTGCCGCAGGGACCGCGCCCCGGAGCTCGATCACCGGGACCATGGAGAGCAGAAAGACTGCGGCCAACTGTTTGAAGGGTGTATCTAGTATCAAGGTTTATGCCTCCTGAGTTTGGGAAAAGCTTCCCTTATATACGTAGGTATCGGTTTCCTCATCGTAGGACAGGGTGATGCCGAAGCAGCGCTCCAGGTCCTGGGCGGAGAGGTAGAGCAGGGTATAGGTGTAGGAGTGGGGCATCCGGGGGACGCAGTAGCCCACGGGTTCCACGCCGCCGTCGGGGAGGTGGCGCAGGAGAGAACCGTCGCTGTAGAGGGCATAATCCGTCCCGCCGTAGCTGAGCTCAAAGTGGAGGTCCGTCCAGTAGAACACGCAGGGGTGGCCAGATGCCTGGAAGAGGAACTCCAGGGGGACCAGGAGCTCACCGTCCATCTCCAAGGTGGGGAAGGTGCTCACCGCGTCCCCCACCCGGAGGTTGCTGACATCCCATTCCTCGCTGGTGAAGCGAAGGGGGATGTCCTGGGGAAGGTGGTAGTATTGCAGGAAGTTTTCCAGGAAATAGCTCCCCTCATAGAACATGGTGAAGCGGTAGTCCGGGTCCAGGTCGATGCTCAGCGCCAGTTCCCCGCTGCTGCGGCTGTCCTCGATGGCCTGGAGGTTTTTCTGCACCACGGCATCGTTGGCGGCATAGCCCTGGTAGATGGGCACATAGCGCAGGAGAAACACCACCGCCAGCAGGGCGCAGACCACTGTACTGGGAAGGCGGGGGCAGTGGTCCAGCAGACGGAACAGCAGGCTCCAGCACACCGCCAAAAACAGCAGCAGGCAGGGGAAAAAGGTCCGGGCGTAGTAGAGGGTGGTGATGATGAGCATCATCACCGATGCCCCGGCCCCCAAAAGCAGCAGGCCCGTCTGCCGGTAGCTAGGCTGGAGCAGGAGGGTGACGGCAGCATATAGGGTGAACACCACTGTCAGGATGGCCAGGGGCTTTTCCAGGCCGGTGAGGGCCAGAATCAGCACCAGGGCCGCCACCGGGAAGCCGTAGAGCAGGTGCTGGGGCAGGCTGCGGTCCGTCCAGTATAACAGAGCCAGGAACAGGCAGAAGCAGGCGAAGAGAATGTTCCAGAAGGGGAAACCGCAGAGATAGTGCATCACGTCGAAGAAGCGGGTCATGAACACCGATGGGTCTAAGACGCTGAATACCCCGCCGTCGATGCCCCGGCCCATCCGGGCATGGCTACCGGGGGCGGTGAGGATGGTGAGATAGCCCAAGCTGGTGAACAGGGGGGCCAGCCAGAGACGGGCTGTCTTGGGGGCCTCCTTCCGGCTGAGGAACCAGTACCCCCACACCAGTACCAGAGACACTAGGCCGCACTGCTCCGTCCCCGCCCCGGCCAGCAGGGCACACAGGCACAGGAGGAACAGACCCCGCTTCCGGGGTGCTTCGGTTTGGAAGCGCTCCATAAGCCACAGCACCAACAGAGGGAAGAGCAGGGGAAAGGCGTAGTTGAAAAAGGCGGAGAGCCAGTAGAGGGCCATACGCAGGTATTGGATCTCGCTGCCCAACAGGGACAGCAGGGACAGTCCCCCGGCCAGAAGCAGTGCCCCCCGGCCCATGGCTTTGTTCTGGATCCGCAGGCCCAGGAGCAGGATCAGCGCCGTGAGGATGGGGCTGAGGAGGGCAAAGAGCTTGGTGTCTGCCAAGAGCAGGATGGGGATGAGGAGGTGCACATACACCCGGCCGTTGGTGTTCTGGTAGTGGTCCCAGGTATGGCGCAGGAAGCCATGGAAGCCGTCCTGGAAGAAGGTGCCGTACCAATAGTCGTCGGAGTAGACGGTGAGGTGGACGTTCACTGCCAGTTGCAGGAGCATGGCCAGGAGCAAGACCGCGGCGCCTCCCCAGAACAAGCCCTTACCTGATGTGTTTTGCGGCTTGTGGATCATGATGGCAGTTCCTCCCGCTGGACGTAGTAGATGTTTTCCCCTTCGTTGTAGTGGAGGGTGATGCCGAAGAGCTGCTGGAACAGCTCTGCCGGAGCATAATAGGTGTAGAAGCAGCGTACATCAGAATAGATGACCTCTGGGCCAGGGCACTGGGCGGCCATATCCCAGGGGTAGACCTCCCCACTGGGGAGGAAGAGATAGCTCTGCTGGTCCAGCCAGATCACCGTGCCGTGGTAGTCATAGTTCCACTCCCCGTCCCCGCCGCACAGCCGGGCGATGTCCTGGATGGGGAGGAAGAGAGTGCCGCCGTCCCGGAAGGCGGGCAGGCCGGCCCGCTGGCCGTTATAGAGGCCGGAGAGGGAGAGCTCACTGCCGGTGTAGGTGATTTTTTCCGAGGTGACGCCGTAGTATTCCAGGGCGTAGTCCATATAGGCCCGGCTGTCGAAGAACATCAGGTGGCGGTAGTCCCGGTTCAGGCTCAGGTTTAGGACGATGGGCTCCTGGTCGTGCTGCCGCAGGGCCTGTTCGTTGGCCTGGTTGATGACCTGGTTGGCGGCATAGCCCTGGTAGGTGGTGAGGTAGAGGGGGAATAGGGCCGCCATCGCTGCCACCGCCAGCAGGGAGACACCCCACTGAGGCAGGGCCCGTAAGCACGCCAAACACTCTGCCAGCAGGGAGATACTTACGATCAGCAGCAACAAAATGGCGGGCACCGCCGTCCGAGGGGCGGCGGAGGAGTTCAGGATCATCACCAGCTGAGAGGCCAGCATTCCCAGCATCAGCAGGCCCCGGAGGGTGGTTTCGTGCCGGAGAAGATAGACCAGGGAGGCCAGGAGCAGGAACAGCACCGCCAGGATACTGGCCAGGAGATAGGACCCGCTCTGCCGCAGCAGGAGATAGATCACCGCCACCACGGCCCCGGAGAGCAGGACCTTGGGGGAGCGGTGGGTCAACAGGACGTGGGCCGTCAACAACAGGCACAGCAGCAGGATCAACAGGGGGACCCCCTGCTCCCCGGTGAAGTAGTTGGTGGCCAGGCGGAAGCGGCCAAAAAGCTCCTCCGGGTCTGCCAGGAAGGAGAGAAAACCGCCCCCCCGCTCATTCCCCACCCGCACCCAGGTGCCAGGGGCGAAGATCACCGAGGCGTAGCCTGCCCCGGAGAGAAGTACCGGCAAAAACCCCTGCCAGAGGGGGATTTTTTTCCGCAGCCAACACAGGAAGCTCCAGCCTCCCAGACAGACGATGGCGGCCAAACCGCTCTGCTCCGTGGTGGCCCCGGCCAGGAAAATCAGCACCATGGTCAGGGGGTGGAGCCGTCTCTTCTCCGTGTCCCGTTGAAGCCGCCAGAGGGCCAACATCAGGAAGAAGATGGGGAAGAGGTAATTGAAGGAGGCGGAGATCCACAGCAGGGAGGTATTTAGAAACTGGATGGGCAGGGCCATCACCACCGTCATCCCCACGGCGCTGAGGGAGAGCAGGAACCGCCAGGGGGTTTTACCGGACTGCAAGCGGCTGCCCAACAGGAAGGCCACTGCCAGCATCAGGGGATTGAGGAGGATAAACAGCTTGGTGTCAAAAATCAGGGCCACCTCCGCCATGAAGTGGACGAAGGCTCGGCCGTTGAAGTTCAGATAGTGCCAGACGGTCATATCCCAAAAGCCGCTCCAACCGTTTCGGAAGAAGAGGCCGTAGAAGTAGTCGTCACAGTAAATGGTGATTTTGGCGGTGAGTAGCAAAAGGGCCAGGAAGGCCACCGCCAGCAGGAGAAGGTCCGCCCACTGGCTTAGGGGGCGGGCGTGGAGTTTTCCTTTGGGTGGGGTGTTCATGGCTTGGGATCACTCCAATTCAGATGTTCTTTCACCAGATAGGGGGGACGCTGCTTCACCTGGATATAGATCCGCCCGATGTACTCCCCCAAGATCCCCAGGAAAAAGAGCTGCAAGCCCCCCAGGAGCAGGATGAGACAGACGATGGTGGCGTAGCCGGGGACGGCGATGGAGAAGGCCAGCTTCTGCACCAGCACCACCACCAGATAGGCGGCGGACAACAGTGCGCAGATCAGCCCCAGATAGATGGCAATTTTGATGGGAGCGGTGGAGAAGCTGAGGATGCCGTCCCAGGCGTAGCGGAAGAGCTTGATCAGGGACCACTTGGTGGTCCCCTCCGTCCGGGCGCGGGCCTGGTAGGGAATGTATTTTGTGGCAAAGCCCACCCAGGAAAACAGGCCCTTGGAGAAGCGGTGGGATTCCCCCATCCGCAGGAGGGCCTCCGCCACCGGGCGGCGCATGGTACGAAAGTCGCTGGCGTTCTCCACAAAGTCTACGTCGGAGAAGCGGTTGATGAGGCGGTAGAAGCTCTTTTTCAAAAAGCCCTGGAGGGCCCCCTCCCGCCGCTTTTCCTGAAAGGCTGCCACGCAGTCATACTGGGGCTCTTCCTGGAGGATATGCACCATGTCCAGCACCCGCGCCGGGGGCTGTTGGAGATCGGCGTCGATGAGGGCGATGAGCTCCCCCTGTGTTGCCCCCAGCCCCGCCAGCATGGCGGCCTCCTTGCCGAAGTTCCGGGAGAAGCTGAGCACTTGTATGGGGCAGGCGGCAGCTTGGTGCAATGCGCGCAGGGCGGATAGGGTGCCGTCCCGGCTGCCGTCGTCCACGAACACCAACTCATAGGTCAGGCCGCTGGAGGCGAAGGTGGCCATGACCTCCTCCTGGAACCGCTGTACGTTCCCTGCCTCGTTGAAGCAGGGGACCACCAGGGAAAGGTCCACTGTTTTTTCTGTGTTATGTTGCGCCAAAATACCACCCGTTCCTTTCCGTGCTGGATTCCATTGTAAAGAATGTGGTTCAAATTATACCAAATCCTGGCCTCTTTTGCAACCGGCCCCTTTTTCTCAGGGGGGAAGCTGTCGGAGAAGGCAGGCAGGGCGGGAAATTCCTGCACTTTCCACAGGAATTTACAAATACCAACTTGTCTTTCTGTGGGGGACTGTGGTATAATTCAAGCTGCGCGAATAGGCTGCCCTTTTCCCAGGGCGTTGAAAGATAGAGAAATAAGCTGACCCTTGGTTCCGGCCACAGGCCGTGGGACGGGTCATACTTTAGGATATTTAGGGGGGATACGATGGAAAGACACGCGGATAAGCAGAAAATCTTGATCGTAGATGACTCAGAAATGAACCGCTCTATCCTAGCGGATATGCTGGGAGAGGAGTATGAGATCATGGAGGCAGAGGACGGCAACGAAGGTGTGGCGATGCTACAGCAGCATGGCCATGAGATCGCCCTGGTGCTTCTGGACATTGTGATGCCCAATCTGGATGGCTTTGGCGTGTTGACCGCAATGAATCGCTATCACTGGATCGAGGAAATCCCGGTCATCATGATCTCCGCCAAGCGGGGCTCCTCCCACGTGGAGCGGGCCTTTGAGTTGGGGGTGACGGACTTTATCAGCCGGCCCTTCGACGCACTGCTGGTCCACCGCCGGGTGGTGAACACCATCCTGCTCTATACCAAGCAGAAAAAGCTGGTGTCCCTGGTGGCGGATCAGATCTACGAGAAGGAACATCGCAGCAGCTTGATGATCGACATTCTCAGCAACATCGTGGAATTTCGCAACGGCGAGAGTGGCTTGCATGTGCGCCATGTGCAGATCCTCACGGAGATGCTGCTGAATGTGCTGATGCACAAGACGGACCGTTACCATCTCACGCAGACGGACATCTCCATCATCAGCACCGCCTCTGCCCTCCACGACGTGGGGAAGATTTCCATTGACGAGCACGTGCTCAACAAGCCGGGGCGGCTCACGCCGGAGGAGTTTGAAGTCATGAAGACCCACTCCATGGTGGGGGCGGAGATGCTGGCGGGGCTGCCCATCCACCAGGATGAACCTTTGGTGAAGACGGCCTATGGGATCTGCCGCTGGCACCATGAGCGCTACGACGGCCGGGGGTATCCCGACGGGCTGAAGGGGGATGAGATCCCCATCTCCGCCCAGATCGTGGCTTTGGCGGATGTGTATGACGCGCTGACCAGCGAGCGGGTATATAAGAAGGCCTTCTCCCATGAAAAGGCTGTGTCGATGATTCTCAACGGCGAGTGCGGGACCTTCAACCCCCTGCTGCTGGAGTGCTTGCAGGAGTGCGCCGATGGCATCCAGGAGGAGCTGCGGGACGACAGCGTGTTCCGCCGCAACCAGCGGGAGATGCAAAATATTGCCAGGGAAATGCACAAGTATGAGGAGCTCACCGCCTCCGAGCGGACCTTGCAGCTGCTGGAGCATGAGCGCATGAAGTATAACTTCTTCGCGGACCTGAGCAAGGAGATCCAGTTTGAGTTTACCCTTCAGCCGCCGATGGTCACTCTGTCTGCCTGGGGCGCGGAGACCCTGGGGCTGGAGGAGATCGTCATGGAGCCGGAGAACGACCCACGGGTGATAGAGCTCATCGGCAAGGACGGCTGGCGCGGTTTGGCGGATGCCCTCCGGGCCACCACCCCCGGCCAGCCCACAGTGGCCTTCGACTGCTTGATTCATTACAGTAAGGACGCCTCCCGCTGGACGCGGATCCTGGCGCGGGCCATCTGGTCCCCCGATGAGCCCCCTCGTTATACCGGGGCCATCGGCAAGGCCATCGACATCCACGACTCCAGGGTGCACCTGGATAACCTGGAGCGGTTGGCCACCCACGACGCCATGACGGGGCTCTTGAACCATGCCACCGCCAAAAAGCGCATCCAGGAACGGCTGGACGAGCGGCCGGAGGGGCGCTTTGCCCTGGCGATCCTGGACCTGGACCATTTCAAATCCGCCAACGACAACTATGGACATAGCTTCGGGGACCAGGTGCTCATCTACATGGCCGATAAGCTGCGCCAAAATACCCGCGGCGGAGACATCGCCGCCCGTGTGGGCGGGGACGAGATGGTGGTATTCCTGGAGTGCAAGATGGAGGTGGAACCTGCCATCCAACGTATTTTTAATTCGGTGACCGGACAGTATGAGAACTTCCCCCTGTCTGTGAGCATCGGCGTGGCCACCACGGAGAAGGTGGGGACGGATTATGAGACCCTCTTCCATGCGGCGGACCAGGCCCTTTACACGGTGAAGCGTTCCGGACGGGGACACTACCGTTTCTACGACGAGAGCATGGGAAAGACCCTCTCGGCTATCTCACCCATCGACAGCGAAGCAGGACAAGGACAATAAAAATGAAGGAGAGTGCTGGATAATGACGCTGAAAGAATGCTATGACGCCCTGGGCGGGGACTATGAGGAAGCCATTGGCCGGTTGCGCAGTGAACGCCTGGTGCAGAAGTTCGTGTTGAAATTCCTCAACGACGGCAGCTACGACCTGCTCAACAGTTCTTTTGAGAAGGAGGACTGGGGAGAGGCCTTCCGGGCGGCCCACACCATCAAGGGCGTGTGCCAGAACTTGAGCTTTCTTGCCCTTGGGGACTCCAGCAGTGAACTGTGTGAGGCGTTGCGAGGGGGGCATACGCCTGAGGCCGACAGCCTGGTGAAGCGGACGCGGGAGGATTATCAGCGTACCATCCAGGCCATTCGGACCTTCCAGGAGGAAAACGGAGCATGAAAAACAAAACGACACGCTTCCTGATCTCTAGTTTGGTGGCTGTGGCGCTTCTGTGTGTTTTTGTCTTTTCCTTCCTGGCGTTCCACATGCGCACCCAGAGCACGCGCACCATCAACGAGGTGGGGGCGCTGTATATGTCCAGTATGAGCCAGCAAATTTCCAAGCACTTTGAGACCACCATTGGCCTGCGCTTGAATCAACTGGATGCCCTGGTGGAGATGATCGAGGCGGACCGTATCCATGACGATGCGGCCATGCAGCGGGAGCTGGTGGCCAATGCCC